>NZ_JBHWZS010000183.1:0-17178 GCF_042728155.1 Streptomyces sp. NPDC060209 | reverse complement strand
CACCCGGACCGGGTGTGCGCCCCACAGGTCTCTCCCCGTGTCCCGATGATCACCAGGCCGTCGCGGCCGGGCTCTTCTCCGACGGCAGCAGTATCCACAGCGCCAGGTAGAGCAGGAACTGAGGGCCGGGCAGCAGGCACGACACCAGGAAGATGACTCGCATCGTCCCTGCGGAGGTGCCGAAGCGCTGTGCCAGCGCTGCGCACACTCCACCGATCATGCGTCCGTCACGGGGGCGGGCAAGTGCGGCCATGGTGGGCTCCTTCGCGAACCGTTTCGGGGAGCAGCTCCGGTCGTGCTCCCGTATCTCCATAGTGGCTCCGCGAAGGGGGACAAAGCATCGCTCTACGGGGCGATGCCGACCCTGGTAATCGTCGGGGTGGACCCCTGAGGGCCCTCGGCCCGGGCCGACAGGAGCCCGTTCCCGATCCGGGACAGGTCGCCGGCCCCCGCCCGGTTGCCCCGGCGCAGCCGTGACCGCGACAGCGGGACGACCAGCAGATGGGCCAGAGCGACGCCCGCGGTGTTCAGGAGCAGCGAGTCGACGTCGACGACCTGGCCCGGCACTCCTGTCTGCGCGAGCTCGATCGCCATCGAGATCAGCGCCCCGGCCGCGACCGTACGGGCCAGCGAGGCCCACGGAGAGACCAGCAGCCTGCCGCCGGCCATCGGCAGCAGTATGCCCAGCGGCGCCAGCAGCAGCAGGGCTTCACCGATACGGCGCACCGCCTCGGCCGGGCTCAGGGCCAGGTCCGCCCTGATCCCGGCGAACGGCTGGAAGTTCGCGGCCGTCACCCAGGGCACGTCCAGCGGGCGCAGCGTCAGCCAGCCGACGTACAGAAGATGCACGAGGAGGAGGAGTACCCCCGCCGCGCGGAAGCGGATGACGGCCGGGCCGTCCGAACTGTGACGCACGTGCACCAAGACGCCACGACCGGCAGGATCGGTTCCGTCCAGTTCCGAGAGGCTCTGTGACGAGCAGCACGAGCAGCACGAGCAGCACGAGCAGCACGAGCGCTACGAGCGGTACGAGAACCCGGGGACGGGCCGGAGCGCCCGGGACGGTCCGAGGGCCGTGGGGCGGCCTCCGGCATCCATGCGGACCTCAGGACAGTCCGATCGCGCCCAGCGTGGGCACCTCGCCGAGCCGGCTCTTCGTCTCCGACGTGCACAGGTAACCCCGCGGGGCGTAGTTCCCGGGCCCGCCGAGCAGGACCGAACCCCCGGAGCCGAGCGACTCGCTGTCCGCGTACGAACACACCACCTGCGCGAGCGCCTCCGCCGGAAGGTCGTCCGGCTGCTCGTTGAGCCGCAGCGTGCCCTCCGGGTCCCCCTTGTGGGCACCGGAGACCCGCAGGCCCGCCGGCACGTCGGTGGTAAAGCCGGCGCGCCGCTCGTCGGAGTCCGGCTCCCGCTGCAGCTCGCTCAGGAGCGTCTGCGCGATCAGGAGCGGATCGGACCGCGCCTCGTCGACCTCGACCGTGCGCTCCACCGTCACCAGCTGCGAGGCGCAGACCAGGTAGATCCGTACGGAGACACTCTCCGGCGGTGGCGCGGTCGCCTGCGCCGATGCCGTCCGGCACGGCATCCGGGACGGCGCGGCCCCGGCGTCGACCGGGACCGAGGTGCTGCGGATGCCACAGCCCGCGGCCAGCGCGGCGCAGGCCGCGACGGCGGCCAGCGCGGCAACGGCCCTGCGGGGACTCCGCGCCGGCCGGGCCCTGCGCGGTGCGCCGTACGCCCGCTCGCTGCGCATCACTTAGAGTCGCCCTTCTCGTCCGGGTCGTCCGACTCCGGGGCGCCGGTCAGCGCCTCCGCGTCCCGCGGGAGCCGCAGCACGAACACCGCGCCCTCGCCGTCCGGCAGGTTCGAGGCCGTGATGTCGCCGCCGTGGATGTGAGCGTTCTCCACCGCGATGGACAGGCCGAGACCGCTGCCTTCCGAGCGCGGGCGGGAGGCACTCGCCTTGTAGAAGCGGTCGAACACATGGGGCAGGACCTCTTCGGGGATGCCCGGGCCGTGGTCGCGCACCTCGATGACCAGCTCGTCCTCGTCCGTCCGTACGGACACCCGCACCGGCGATCCGCCGTGCTTGAGGGCGTTGCCGATCAGATTCGCCAGGATCACGTCGAGCCGGCGCGGGTCCAGCCGCACCATGATGCCGCGCTCCGCGTCCAGATCGACCGCGTCCAGCCAGGCGCGGGCGTCGATGCAGGCGGTCACCTGATCGGCGACATCGACCGTGTCCAGGACGAGGCGGGCCGTACCGGCGTCGAAGCGGGTGACCTCCATGAGGTTCTCGACCAGGTCGTTCAGCCGCCGCGTCTCGCTCACCACCAGGTGCACGGCCGGCGCGATCATCGGGTCCAGGCTGTCCGCCTCGTCCTCCAGCACCTCGGCGACCGCCGTGATCGCGGTCAGCGGGGTGCGCAGTTCGTGCGACATGTCGGCGACGAACCTGCGGCTCGACTCCTCCCGCGCGCTCATGTCCGCGACCTTCTTCTCCAGGGAGCTCGCGGCCTTGTTGAACGTATGGGAGAGATCGGCGAGTTCATCGGTTCCGGAGACAACGAGACGGGTGTCGAGCTTGCCCTCGCCGAGCTTGCGTGCCGCGTCGCCCAGCCGCTGCACCGGCCGCAGCACGGTCGTCGCCGCGGCCTGGGCGAGGAGCGCCGAGCCGACCAGGGCCAGTGCCGTGGCGATCCCCAGGGACCACGCCAGCGAACTGAGGTCCTCGCGCTCCTGGTCGAGCGACTTCAGCATGTATCCGGCGGGACCACCACCGATGATCTTCGTCCCGGCCACCAGATAGGGCGTGTTGCCCAGGGTCGTCCGCTGCCAGAACAGGTGGTACTCAAAGGTGTTGGTCGACGTCAGCGGCTGCTTCTTGTTCACCTGCTTCTGCAGCGAGGCGGGCACGTCGGCCTTGGTGAACGAGTCGAGGTCGGACGACCCGGTGACGGGCTTGCCGTCACGGGTGCCGATCAGCAGCACGTGGTAGCCCGGTCCGCTGCTCGCCATCTGCTCGGCGGCGTCCCGCAGATCGTCCGCCGTGGGCTCCAGCGGCAGCGAGGCGGCCTGGTTCTGCATCTGACGGCGGAAGTCGCCGAGCGCCGTGTCCTGCGTACGCGTCAGGACCGCCTCACGGTTGAGCCAGTACGCGATGCCCGACGCGGACACCGCCGCCGTGAGGGCCACCAGCGCGAACACGATCAGAAGCCGCAGCCGCAGGCTGGTCCAGCGAAGACCCGCGAGTATGGAACGCTTCGCGGAATCGCTCACTGAGGCGAATCCAGCCGGTAGCCCACACCACGCACGGTACGGATCAGAGTCGGCGAGGACGGC
Organism: Streptomyces sp. NPDC060209; assembly: GCF_042728155.1. Lineage (NCBI taxonomy): Bacteria > Bacillati > Actinomycetota > Actinomycetes > Kitasatosporales > Streptomycetaceae > Streptomyces > Streptomyces sp. NPDC060209. The sequence goes on along the minus strand of NZ_JBHWZS010000183.1, from coordinate 13,833 downwards.
ACGTCCTCCACCTTCGCCCGCAGCCGCTGCACACAGGCGTCCACCAGCCGTGAGTCACCGAGATAGTCGTGTTCCCACACGAGACGCAGCAACTGCTGCCGGGACAGGGCCTGTCCCGGCCGGCGGCTCAGTTCGAGCAGGAGCCGCAGCTCGGTCGGCGTGAGCTGCAGGTCCTCCCCGTTCTTGGTGACGGTCATCGCCGAACGGTCGATGACGACACTCCCGAACGTCGCCGAGTCCGTGGACTCTCTCTCCCCGCGGCGCAGGACCGCGCGGATACGGGCGTCGAGTACCCGGCCCTGTACGGGTTTCACCACATAGTCGTCCGCGCCGGACTCCAGTCCCACCACGACGTCGATGTCGTCGCTGCGCGCGGTCAGCAGAATGATCGGCAGCTGGTCGGTACGCCGGATTCGCCGGCAGACCTCGAAACCATCGATCCCGGGCAGCATCACATCCAGCACAACCAGGTCAGGCCGCTGCTCCCGGAGCAGCTCCAGGCCGTCCTCTCCCGTCGCCGCGGTGGCCACACGGTGGCCCTGGCGTGACAGGGAAAGTTCGAGGGCTGTGCGGATGGCGTCGTCGTCCTCGATCAGCAACAGGAAAGGCACGTGGGCCATTCTGGCCCATGGTGGTGCCACGTTTCGACAATCCCCCCGACTTGATCGGACGACATGCCCTGTGACAGCCCTGTGACAGTCGGGGGACAGGCCCATGAAACTGCCCCGGCAAGCTCGTTGGAACACGGAACGAACGGACTCCACCGATGGGGGGCGCCAGATGAACGCACTGCACAGCACCACCTCAAGCGCAGTTGTCACACGCCTTCACGACGTCGGGCGGAGCCCGGAGAAGTCCGGCGTCGGAGCGCGGGGGCGTGTGCGTGGCGCCGGGCGTCAGCACTCGTCGTATCTGACGATGGTTGACGCGCCCACGGGGGAAAACGGGGGAAGCGCGTACGGGGAGGTCTCGGGGGACCGGACGCCCCTGGCCCGGACGGAGGACGCCGAAGCCGCGTTCACCGCCTATGTCCAGGAGCGCCGTGCCTCCCTGTACGCAACCGCCTATCACCTGACCGGCGACCGGTTCGAGGCCGAGGATCTGCTGCAGAGCGCCCTCTTCTCGACGTACCGGGCGTGGGACAGGATCAGCGACAAGGCGGCTGTCGGCGGATATCTCCGCCGCACCATGACCAACCTGCACATCAGCGCGTGGCGCAGGCGCAAGCTCAACGAGTACCCGACCGAGGAGCTGCCGGAGACGGTGAGCGACACGGACGCGATGCGGGGCACGGAACTGCGGGCGGTGCTCTGGCAGGCGCTCGCGCGGCTGCCCGAACTCCAGCGCACGATGCTGGTCCTCCGCTATTACGAGGGCCGCACGGACCCGGAGATCGCGTCCATCCTCGACATCAGTGTCGGCACGGTGAAGTCGAGCATCTGGCGGTCGCTCCGCCGGCTGCGTGAGGACGACGTCCTCAGCTTCGGCCGTGACGAGGAGGAGTCCTTCGGCGAGCTGGTGGCCTGAGGCGTACGGGGGATACGGGGGAACGGTCGCTGCTTCGGGGGAGGCGGCGACACGGGGGAAAGGCCGCGGCTTCGGGGGAGGCGGCGACACGGGGGAAAGGCCGCGGCTTCGGGGGAGGCGGCGGTACGGGGGTAGCGCGCAGCTGGGGCGGACAGGCCGGGGGGTCCTGTCCGCCCCCGCTGTGTTTCCGGAACAGCCCTTGTCTCCGGGACAGCCCTTAGTTCGGCACCCGGCTCCGCGGGGTCCGGCAGCGCCCCGCCGCGGCGGCGGCGAGCCTGCCCAGAGCTTCCTGCCGGGCGCAGGGATACGCACCCAGTGCCGCCTGGCGGGCCACGATGCCCCGCTCGGCCCGCATCAGCCGCCATCCGCGCCGCAGGAGGAACGGCACCGACTTCCGGCCCTCCCGCAGATCCCGCACCAGTCGTCGGCGGAACGTGGTCGACGGCCGCCCGCGCAGGCACAGCGCGTCCGCGAGCAGGCCCATCTCCTGGCAGCGCCGCACTATGTCCGCCGCGAAGATTCCCTCGGCGACGAACAGGGGCGTGCGTTCGATGTCGAGCGTCTCCTGGCCCGTCCGCGAACTCGTGGCGATGTCGTACAGGGGAACGGACGTACGCCCCGTGGCGCACAGCTCCGCTATGGCCGCGACCGCGCCGTCCGCGTCCCAGGACAGGGCCGAGTCCCAGTCGATGTCCGCGCTGCCGGTGACCCGGGGCAGTGTCGGATCGTTCGCCTCCTTGTAGAAGTCGTCCAGGCGCAGCACCGGGAGACCGCTGCGGGCCGCGAGGGAGGACTTGCCGGAGCCGGACGGACCGGCGAGCAGCACGACGCGCGTGGGGATCGGTTGGGAACTCACAGAACAGAAGTGTGAGGCATTGACCCGCGTAGGGGATCGCCGGGAGGTCCTGTTGGTATCGAGCATCACACCTCAACTACTCTGCGCGCACGGATGATTACCCGACACGTCCCGATCAGGTGGGAAAACATGGCACGACATGCACTGTCCAAGCCCCGGCGCCGAGCTCTGCTCCGCGCCGGTCTGACCCTCACCGCACTGGGCGCGGCGCTCGGTGCGGGAGGGGCGGCGGCGCAGGCCGCGCCGCTGCCCGCACCGCCCGCGACCGGCGCCGACGCCGCGGACAGCACCCTGGGGGCTGTCGGTGACGCGGCGGCGCCCGCACTGACCAGCGCGCTCGGTTACGGGCTCTCCGGGGCCGTGAAGCCCGTCACCGACCTTCAGATCGACCCGCTGGCCGGGACGGGCGTGGACCCGCTGGACAACGCGGTGGGCACCCAGGTCGCCGACTTCAAGCCCGTGACCACCGCGCTGGTCACCGACCCGCTGACCAGCGGTGCCGCGCTCAGTGATCTGCCCGTGGTCGGAGAGGTGACCGGTCTGGTCACCGGCTGACCTGTCGTACGCACGTGTGTGGGGTCGCCCGGTGGGCGGCCCCACACACGTGCCCGGGGTCAGTAGGAGGAGCCGGAGGCCCCAAGTGCGCCCGTCGGGTGCCAGACCGTCTTGGTCTCCAGGAAGGCCGTCAGGCGCCGGGTGCCGGGGTCGGCCGACCAGTCGCCCGTGTCCACAGCCTGTGGACGGGAGATGCGCTTCAGGTTGTCCGCCGCCGCGATCTCCAGCTCCTTCGCCAGCCCGGCGTCGGCCCCCGTGAGGTCGATGGCGTTGACGTCCTGGTGCGAGGCCAGGGGCGCCGCCAGTTCGGCCGTCTTCCCCGACAGGATGTTCACCACACCGCCCGGCAGGTCCGACGTCGCCAGCACCTCGCCCAGCGAGAGCGCGGGCAGCGGCGCGTCGGCCGAGGCGACGACGACCGCGGTGTTGCCCGTGGCGATCACCGGGGCGACCACCGACACCAGGCCCAGGAACGAGGACTCCTGCGGGGCCAGGACCGCGACCACGCCCGTCGGCTCCGGGGTGGACAGGTTGAAGAACGGGCCCGCGACCGGGTTCGCCCCGCCCACGACCTGGCCGATCTTGTCGGTCCAGCCCGCGTACCAGACCCAGCGGTCGACCGCCGCGTCGACGACGGCTGCCGCCTTGGACTTCGACAGTCCCTCGGCGTCCGCCACCTCCCGCACGAACTGCTCCCTGCGGCCCTCCAGCATCTCCGCGACGCGGTAGAGGATCTGCCCGCGGTTGTACGCGGTCGCGCCCGACCAGCCGCCGAAGGCCTTGCGCGCGGCCACGACCGCGTCGCGGGCGTCCTTGCGCGAGGACTGCGGGGCGTTCGCCAGCCACCTGCCCTTGGAGTCGGTCACCTCGTACACCCGGCCGCTCTCGGAGCGGGGGAACTTGCCCCCGACGTACAGCTTGTAGGTCTTGAAGACGCTCAGTCGCCCGTCAGACATCGAGGTAGGCCTCCAGACCGTGACGGCCGCCTTCGCGGCCGAAGCCCGACTCCTTGTATCCGCCGAACGGCGAGGTCGGGTCGAACTTGTTGAACGTGTTGGCCCACACCACGCCGGCGCGGAGCTTGTTCGCCACCGCGAGGATGCGGGAGCCCTTCTCCGTCCAGATGCCCGCCGACAGGCCGTACTGGCTGTTGTTGGCCTTGGCGACGGCCTCGTCCGGCGTACGGAAGGTCAGCACCGACAGCACCGGGCCGAAGATCTCGTCGCGGGCGACGGTGTGTGCCTGGGTGACCCCGGTGAAGAGGGTCGGTGCGAACCAGTAACCGGCGGACGGCAGTTCGCACGGCGCGGACCACCGCTCCGCGCCCTCCGCCTCACCGGTCTCGACGAGCGCGCCGATCCGGGCGAGCTGCTCCGCGGAGTTGATCGCGCCGATGTCGGTGTTCTTGTCCAGCGGATCGCCGAGCCTGAGCGTGGACAGCCGGCGCTTGAGGGAGTGCAGCACCTCGTCGTGCACGGACTCCTGCACGAGGAGCCGCGAGCCCGCGCAGCAGACCTGGCCCTGGTTGAAGAAGATGCCGGTCACGATGCCTTCGACGGCCTGGTCGACCGGGGCGTCGTCGAAGACGATGTTGGCGCCCTTGCCGCCCAGTTCGAGCGTGGCCTTCTTGTCCGTACCGGCGATCTGCCGCGCGATGGCCTTGCCGACGGCGGTGGACCCGGTGAAGGCGACCTTGTTCACGTCGGGGTGCGAGACGAGCGCCTCGCCCGCGTCGCCGTATCCCGTGAGGATGTTGACGACGCCTCTGGGCAGGCCGGCCTGGCGGCAGACGTCGGCGAAGAACAGCGCGGACAGCGGAGTGGTCTCCGCCGGCTTCAGCACCACGGTGTTGCCGGTGGCGAGCGCCGGGGCGATCTTCCAGGCCAGCATCAGCAGCGGGAAGTTCCACGGAATGACCTGGCCGGCCACGCCGAGCGGGCGCGGGTCCGGACCGTAGCCGGCGTGGCCCAGCTTGTCGGCCCAGCCGGCGTAGTAGAAGAAGTGCGCGGCGACGAGCGGGAGGTCCGCGTCGCGGGTCTCCCTGATCGGCTTGCCGTTGTCCAGGGTCTCCAGGACGGCCAGCTCGCGCGAGCGCTCCTGGATGATCCGGGCGATCCGGAACAGGTACTTGGCGCGCTCGGAGCCGGGCAGCGCCGACCACTTCTCGAAAGCCTTGCGGGCCGCCTTCACGGCCCGGTCGACGTCCTCGGTGCCCGCTCGCGCGACTTCGGAGAGGACCTCCTCGGTGGACGGGCTGACCGTCTTGAAGACCTTGCCGTCGGCCGCCTCGGTGAACTCGCCGTCGATGAACAGGCCGTACGAGGGGGCGATGTCGACGACGGAGCGGGACTCCGGTGCCGGCGCGTAATCGAATGCAGATGCCATGGAGATCAGTCCACCGTCACGTAATCGGGGCCGGAGTAACGGCCGGTGCTGAGCTTCTGGCGCTGCATCAGCAGGTCGTTCAGCAGGCTGGAGGCGCCGAAGCGGAACCAGTGGTTGTCCAGCCAGTCCTCGCCCGCGGTCTCGTTCACCAGGACGAGGAACTTGATCGCGTCCTTGGAGGTGCGGATGCCGCCCGCGGGCTTCACGCCGATCTGCACGCCCGTCTGCTCCCGGAAGTCGCGCACGGCCTCCAGCATCAGCAGGGTGTTCGCCGGGGTGGCGTTGGTGCCGACCTTGCCGGTCGACGTCTTGATGAAGTCCGCTCCCGCCAGCATCCCGAGCCAGGAGGCCCGCCGGATGTTGTCGTACGTGGACAGCTCGCCGGTCTCGAAGATCACCTTCAGCCGTGCGGAGCCGCACTCGGCCTTCACGGCGACGATCTCCTCGTAGACCTTGAGGTAGCGGCCGGAGAGGAAGGCGCCGCGGTCGATCACCATGTCGATCTCGTCGGCCCCTGCCGCCACGGCGTCGCGGACGTCCGCGAGCTTGACGTCCAGCGCGGCGCGTCCGGCGGGGAAGGCCGTCGCGACGGACGCGACCTTCACCCCGGAGCCGGCCAGCGCGGCGACGGCGGTCGCCGCCATGTCGGGGTAGACGCAGACGGCCGCGGTGCGCGGGGCCGTGCGGTCGGTGGGGTCGGGGTTGACCGCCTTGGCGGCGAGAGCCCGGACCTTGCCCGGGGTGTCCGCGCCTTCCAGCGTCGTCAGGTCGATCATCGAGATGGCGAGATCGATGGCGTACGCCTTGGCGGTCGTCTTGATCGATCGGGTACCGAGGGAGGCGGCGCGCGCTTCGAGGCCGACGGTGTCGACACCGGGCAGCCCGTGCAGGAAGCGGCGCAGCGCACTGTCGGACGCCGTCGCGTCGGCAAATGCGGGAGCAGTGGTGGGCATGGTCACCACATGAGCATATCTACGCGCGTAGCGACCTGTACAGGCCCCTCCCCGTTTCGGGCCTTCCACAGGCCGGGCACACGGCCGCGCCGCGTCCCCGGTGACGCGTCAGGCAGAATCGGGACCATGACGAGCCCCACACCCCCCGCCGAGCCCGCCTACGCCGACCGGACCTTCCGGTCGGGCGCCGGGCTGGTCAGCGGCGCGCTGCTGATCCTGCTGGCCGGCTGGATCGGCGGCGACGCGGTGGTCCAGGGCAAGGGGTGGGTGCCGTGGCTGGCGCTGGCCGCGCTGCTGACGGTGATCCCGCTGATCGTGGCGTTCACGCTGCGGCCCGCGGTCTTCGCCGACGAGGAGCGGATCCGGATCCGCAACCCGTTCCGCACGATCGTGCTGCCCTGGACGGACGTCTCCACCCTGCGCGCCGCCTACTCGAGCGAGATCTTCACCCACAGCGGCGACAAGTACCAGCTGTGGGCGGTCCCGGTCTCGCTGCGCGAGCGCAAGAGGGCGGCCAGGAAGGCCACCCAGCAGGCGCACGACGACCCGTACGGCCGGACCTCCGTGCACGCCGACGTCCGTGACTCCCAGGCCCGTGCCGCCGCCGCGGACCGGACGGTGGCCGACCTGCGGGAACTCGCCGAGCGTGCCGGCCGGGGCAAGGGGCCTGGCGCGACCACCGCGTCGGCGCGCTGGGCCTACGAGGTGATCGTCCCGGCCGTGGTCGGCGCCGTGCTGTTCGTGGTCCTGCTCGCCATCGGCTGACCGGGGCAGGATCCAGCCGGTGTCGCCAGATGGTCGCGGACGTCAGATCCCCGCCGCGGCAGCCAGGTCGCGCTTGATGGCGGCCAGCAGCTCCGCGCCCTTCGCGCCGGCCGCGGGCAGTTCGTCCGCCGAACCGACCGGGACCACGACCTCCAGGTAGCACTTGAGCTTCGGCTCGGTGCCGCTCGGGCGGACGATGACCCTGGCGCCCGTCAGGTGGTAGCGCAGGCCGTCGGTGGGCGGCAGCGAGTCCGTGCCCAGGGAGAGGTCCTCGGCAGAGGTGACGGGGAGGCCCGCCAGGGCGGTCGGGGGAGCCTCGCGCAGGCGCCGCATGGCGTCCGCGATGACCGTCAGGTCCTCGACCCGGACCGACAGCTGGTCCGTGGCGTGCAGTCCGTGCTCGACCGCGAGGTCGTCGAGCAGGTCGAGGAGGGTCCGGCCCTTCTCCTTGAGCGCGGAGGCGAGTTCGGCGATCAGCAGGGCGGCCGTGATGCCGTCCTTGTCGCGAACACCCTCCGGGTCCACGCAGTAGCCGAGCGCCTCCTCGTATCCGTACCGAAGGCCGTCGACGCGGGCGATCCACTTGAAGCCCGTCAGCGTCTCCTCGTAGCCGAGGCCCGCCTTCTCGGCGATCCGGCCCAGCAGGGACGAGGACACGATCGACTCGGCGAACACTCCGCCGACACCGCGGTCCACCAGATGGGCGGCGAGCAGGGCGCCGACCTCGTCGCCGCGCAGCATCCGCCAGCCGTCCCCTGCCGACGGGTCGGGCACGGCGACGGCGCAGCGGTCGGCGTCCGGGTCGTTGGCGATGACGATGTCCGGGCGTGCCCGGCGCGCGGTCGCGAACGCGAGGTCCATGGCGCCGGGCTCTTCCGGGTTGGGGAAGGCGACGGTGGGGAACGCCGGGTCGGGGTCCGCCTGTTCGGCGACGAGCACGGGCTCGGGGAAACCGGCCCGGGCGAAGGCAGCCGTCAGGACGGAGGTGCCGACGCCGTGCATCGCGGTGTAGACGGTGCGCGCGGTGCGGGGGGAGCCGGGGCTGAGGACGGCGTCCGTACGGGCGAGGTATGCGGCCAGGACCTCGTCGCCGAGGATCTCCCAGCCGGACTCCGGGCGGGGTACACCGTCGAGCGGGCCCACCGCCGCGATCGCCTTGGCGATCTCCGCGTCGGCCGGTGGCACGATCTGCGAGCCGTCGCCGAGGTAGACCTTGTAGCCGTTGTCACGCGGCGGGTTGTGGCTGGCCGTGACCTCCACGCCGGCGACGGCACCCAGGTGCCGTATGGCGTACGCGAGGACCGGTGTGGGCAGCGGACGCGGGAGCACGGCCGCGCGCAGGCCGGCGCCGGTCATCACGGCCGCGGTGTCGCGGGCGAAGTCGGCGGACTTGTAGCGGGCGTCGTAGCCGATGACGACGAGCCCGCCCGACCGGCCCTGCGCCTTCAGGTACGCGGCGAGCCCGGCGGCCGCGCGGATGACGACGGAGCGGTTCATGCGCATCGGCCCGGCGCCGATCTCTCCGCGCAGGCCGGCCGTGCCGAACTGGAGCGTGCCCGCGAAGCGGTCGGCGAGCGCCGCGAGGTCCCCGGTGTCGATGAGCCCGGCGAGCTCCGCGCGGGTCTCGGGGTCCGGGTCCTCGGCCAGCCAGGTCCTGGCCCGCGTGATGAGGTCCTGCTGCACGGTGTCCGCCTTTCTGCGGTGCGATTGGGTGGGGGCGGGTCGGGCGGGGTCGGGGTAGGGGCCGCTGCGCGGGGCTGTTCCCCTGCCCGCCCCTTCCCGAAACCGGGGGCTCCGCCCCGGACCCTCGCGCCTCGAGCGCCGGCGAGGCTGAATCCGCTCAGCCGCGTCTCGGATGAGGTGAGGCCGGATTCGTGCAGCCCCGCGCCTCGAACGCCGCCAGGCTGATCTCGGTCGCCCGGTGCCTCGGGGGAGACGGGCGGCTCAGATCCGGTCCAGTACCCGCGCGAGCAGCGCGCCCATCTGCGTTGCCGAGTCGCGGCCGGCCTGGAGGACCTCCTCGTGGTTGAGGGGTTCGCCGCTCAGGCCCGCGGCGAGGTTCGTGACCAGGGAGATGCCCAGCACCTCCGCACCGGCCTCACGGGCCGCGATGGCCTCGAGGACGGTGGACATGCCGACCAGGTCGCCGCCCATGACGCGGACCATGTTGATCTCGGCCGGGGTCTCGTAGTGCGGGCCGGGGAACTGCACGTACACGCCCTCTTCGAGCGTCTCGTCGATCTCCTTGCACAGCGCCCGCAGTCGCGGCGAGTACAGGTCGGTCAGGTCGACGAAATTCGCTCCCACGATCGGCGAGGCGGCCGTGAGGTTGATGTGGTCGCTGATGAGGACCGGCTGGCCGGGGCGCATGCCCTCGCGCAGGCCGCCGCACCCGTTCGTCAGGATGACGGTCCGGCAGCCCGCGGAGACGGCCGTACGGACGCCGTGGGCGACCGCCGCGACGCCGCGGCCCTCGTAGTAGTGCGTGCGGCCCAGGAAGACCAGGGCGCGCTTCTCGCCGATCCGGTACGAGCGGATCGTGCCGCCGTGGCCCTCCACCGCCGGGGCAGGAAAGCCGGGCAGGGCGGTGACCGGGAACTCGGCCTCCGGGATGCCGAGCGCATCGCCGGCGGGGGCCCACCCGGAGCCCATCACGAGAGCGACGTCGTGGGTCTCGGCGCCGGTCAGCTCGCGCAGGCGGGCGGCGGCGTCGGCAGCGGCGGCGTGGGGGTCGCCCTGGATGTGGTCCGGAATAACAGATGCGTTCACGCGGATGAGGGTAACCGGTGATTCCCTACGCGCGTAGATGCGTCCGTGGAGACTCTGGCCGGTCCTCTTCGTACTTTCGTACAGAAGCCGGTCGGGGCAGGGATCAGCAGGGGTGCTTGCGGAGGTTCATCACATAGTCGTGCGGCGCACCGGCGGACTCGGCGGCGTCGGCCACCTCGCCCAGATAGCGCGCCGAGGGCAGCCCGCCCTCGTAGCCGTTGAGGACGTACATCCAGGCCGGCTCCTCGCCGTCCAGCGTGTGCACGCGCACCCGCATGCGCCGGTAGATGTCGAGCCCGACACCCTCCCAGCGGTCCATGGAGTCCTCGTCCATCGGGGCCAGGTCGTACAGCGCGACGAACACCTGGGAACGAGGTGCCTCCACCACCGTGGCCAGCGCGCCCTCCCAGCCCATCTGCTCCCCGCCGAACGTCAGCCGCCAGCCGTTGAGCCAGCCCGTGCCGCGCAGCGGGGAATGCGGTGCGCGGCGCGTCATCAGCCGCGCGTCGAGGTTGCCGGCGTACGCGGCGTAGAGCGACATGGGGTCGAGGGTACGGGAGGTGGCGGGGAGCGTGCCGGTTCCGACGAGGAAGACGCCCGGTCGGGGGCGGTCCGCGGAGGGCCGGAGGCCGTGGCCCGGCCAGGCGCGTTCCCGGATGGAGGGCCCCGGGGCGAAGCAGCTTGGCGCGTGCGGGACAATGAATTACGTACTGCATACGCCGGGGCGATCCCCCGGACCCCCGGCCGGGGCGGCAGACGGCCGTGGGATGACACCACGCGAGGCGGACTTTTCGTGACCCGGATCGTGATCATCGGCGGCGGCCCCGGCGGCTACGAGGCGGCACTGGTCGGCGCCCAGCTCGGCGCGGAGGTGACCGTCGTCGACTGCGACGGCCTCGGCGGCGCGTCGGTCCTCACCGACTGCGTGCCCTCCAAGACCCTGATCGCGACGGCCGAGGTGATGACCACCTTCGACTCCTCCTACGAGGAACTCGGCATCATCGTCGCCGACGACACCCCGCACATGGAGCAGGCCGCCCGGGTGGTGGGTGTCGACCTCGGCAAGGTCAACCGGCGGGTCAAGCGCCTCGCGCTCGCCCAGTCGCACGACATCACCGCCTCCGTCACCCGCGCGGGTGCCAGGGTCATGCGCGGCCGCGGCCGGCTGGAGGGCCTCCAGGCCACCGACGGGTCCCGCCAGGTCGTGGTGACGGCCGCCGACGGCACCGAGGAGCGGCTCACCGCCGACGCGGTGCTGATCGCGACCGGCGGCCACCCCCGGGAGATCCCGGACGCCCAGCCCGACGGCGAGCGCATCCTGAACTGGACGCAGGTCTACGACCTGGACGAGCTCCCCGAGGAGCTCATCGTGGTCGGCTCGGGTGTCACCGGCGCCGAGTTCGCCGGCGCCTACCAGGCGCTCGGCTCGCGCGTGACGCTGGTCTCCTCCCGTGACCGCGTGCTCCCGGGTGAGGACCCGGACGCCGCCGCAGTCCTGGAGGACGTCTTCCGGCGCCGCGGCATGAACGTCATGGCCCGCTCCCGCGCCCAGTCCGCCAAGCGCGTCGGCGACCGCGTCGAGGTGACGCTGGCCGACGGCCGCGTCATCTCCGGCACACACTGCCTGATGGCGGTCGGCGCGATCCCCAACACCGCGGGCATGGGCCTGGAGGAGTCCGGGGTGCAGCTCAAGGAGTCCGGGCACATCCGGACCGACCGGGTCTCCCGCACCAGCGCCCCCGGGGTGTACGCGGCGGGCGACGTCACCGGGATCTTCGCCCTGGCCTCGGTCGCGGCGATGCAGGGCCGGATCGCGATGTACCACTTCCTCGGCGACGCGGTGGCGCCGCTGAACCTGAAGACGGTCTCCGCGAACGTCTTCACCGACCCCGAGATCGCCACCGTCGGTTACAGCCAGGCGGACGTCGACTCAGGCAAGATCGACGCCCGTGTCGTGAAGCTGCCGTTGCTGCGCAACCCGCGCGCCAAGATGCAGGGCATCCGGGACGGCTTCGTCAAGATCTTCTGCCGGCCCGGTACCGGCATCGTGGTCGGCGGCTGTGTGGTCGCCCCGAGGGCAAGTGAGCTGATCCACCCGATCTCGCTCGCGGTCGACAACAACCTGACGGTGGAGCAGATCGCCAACGCCTTCACCGTGTACCCGTCCCTTTCCGGCTCGATCGCCGAAGTGGCCCGGCAGTTGCACACCCGTAAGAGCGCCGGCGAGGCGTAGTACGGACTGCTCGTAACGAAGGCGGGGCCCCCTATACCACTAGGGGGCCCCGCCTATGTACAACTTCTGTTATTCGGCGCAAACTGCTGAAAAGCAACCTACGGCCAGGTTACTGTCAGTTTCGTGTTCGCTGCAGAACGTCGTCAATTGATCCTCGAAATGGTGCGCGCCAACGGGGCGGTATCGCTCCGTGAGCTCGCCCGCGTCGTCCAGACCTCCGAAGTGACCGTACGGCGGGACGTGCGGGCACTGGAGGCAGAAGGACTCCTCGACCGCCGGCACGGCGGTGCGGTCTTGCCGGGCGGTTTTACGCGGGAGTCCGGCTTTCCGCAGAAATCCCATCTCTCCACCGCGGAGAAAACGGCTATCGCCGACCTGGCGGCCGGTCTGGTCGGTGAGGGCGAGGCCATCGTGGTCGGCGCCGGAACGACCACGCAGGAGCTGGCCCGCCGGCTCGCGCGGGTGCCCGGCCTGACCGTGGTCACCAACTCGCTGCTGGTCGCCCAGGCGTTGGCCCATGCCAACCGGGTGGAAGTGGTGATGACGGGCGGCACCCTGCGCGGGAGCAACTACGCCCTCGTCGGCAGCGGTGCCGAGCAGTCCCTCCAAGGGCTGCGGGTGAGCCGCGCCTTCCTCTCCGGGAGCGGGCTGACCGCCGAGCGCGGGCTGTCCACGTCCAACATGCTCTCGGCGAGCGTGGACCGGGCTCTGGTGCAGGCGGCGGCCGAGGTGGTGGTCCTGGCGGACCACACGAAGCTCGGCTCCGACACCATGTTCCAGACGGTGCCCACGGAGCTGATCACCCGTCTGGTGACGGACGAGCCGCCGGTCCACGACGAGCGTGCGGCCACGGAGCTGCAGGCCCTGGCCGACCAGGGCGTGGAGATCACGGTGGCCGGGCCCGGCGCGGAGTCCACGGCCGGTGATGCCCTGCCGCCCGGACGGCAGACCAGGCAGGAGATGCCGTTGCCCGGACAGCGGCGCACGCAGGGCGGCCACGGAGGGCCGGGAGGCCTCGGGCCGCAGCTCCGGAGCGCGGCCGCGCTGGCGGACGGGCCCGTGGGCCGCGTCGCGGACCTACGGCGCCGGTAGGCCGGTGGCGGTGCGCCGGACGGCGCCCTCAGTCGCCGGGAGGGGGTGACAGCTGCGGGCCGGCCGGGTCGGCCTTCAGACCGCGGAGCGTCAGCCGGAGCAGACGGTTGGCCAGGGCGGGGTCGGTCGGGGTCTGCTCCGCGGCCAGCGCGATCGCGTTCGTCAGTTGCAGAAGGTCGTCGATCGACACATCCGCCCGCACCGAGCCACTCGACTGTGCTCGCGTCAGCAGCCGCGCACCGGCCTGGCGCAGGGGCACATGACACGAGGTCAGTTCCGAGGTCTCGTCACCCGAAGCCGACATGAGCGCCTGTGCGAGGCCGCGGTACTCACCCGCATGAGTGACGATCGCACCCAGCCACTCCACGAGCGCGGTGCACGGCTGTTCGGCGTGCGCCAGTTCGCGGGAGCGGTCGAGCAGAGCGTTCAGGGCGTCCTGGAACACCGCGTTCATCAGGGCCTGGCGGTTCGGGAAGTGCCGGTAGAGCGTGCCGATGCCGACGCCCGCCCGCCGGGCGATGTCCTCCAGCGAGGCATCCGTGCCCTGGGCGGCGAAGGACGTACGTGCCTCGCTCAGCAGCCGGTCGTAGTTGCGGCGCGCGTCGGCGCGCATCGGCCGGGCCGGTGTCGGTGCCGTGCTCATCGCCATCGCCCTGTCCTCCTGGTGTCCGCTCCGCGTCCCAAGGATGCCACTGGGG
>NZ_JBHWZS010000182.1:0-17225 GCF_042728155.1 Streptomyces sp. NPDC060209 | reverse complement strand
CCCGGAGCAGTGAGCGCTGCTCCCGGCCACCGGCCCCGAACCGGCGTGATCAGGAGTTGAGTTCCTCCAGCGTCCTGCCCTTGGTCTCGACGGCGAACCACGCGATCACGGCGCCCACCGTGCCCACCACGGCGAGCTGCGCGAAGACCAGGGCCAGTCCGCCGCCCGCCCCGATCACGGCGCCGACGGCCACCGGGCCGAGAATGACTCCGCACCGGTTCCACAGGCCGCCGAACGCCGCACCCCTGGCCCGGTTGGACGTGGGGTACAGCTCGGGGGAGTACAGGTAGAGGCCCGCGTTGATGGCGTACAGGAAGAAGGTCGTACAGGAGGCGAACAGGGCCACCTGGCCGCCCGACGTCGCACCGGCGAGAGCCAGCACGGCGAGCGAGAGCACGGTCCCGACGAACGCGCCGATCAGGGCGGGCCTGCGGCCGATGCGGTCGATCAGCATGGCCACGACGAAGGTACCCAGCAGCCCCGTGACATTGCTGAGCAGGGTGTAGACGAGCGCCGTGGTGAGGTCCAGGCCGAACTCCTTCGTGTAGAGCGAAGGCAGCCAGGTGGAGATGCCGTGGTTCACGTAGTACGCCACGAACCACAGGCCGGACAGGACCGCCGTACGTCGCAGATAGCGCCCCCGGAACAGGTCCTTGAGGGAGCCCCGGGGCTCGTTCGGTGCGTCGGCGGACGGGGCCGGTGCGGGGAGCTCCTCGGAGGTCGCACGGGCGACCTCCGCCTCGATCCGGGCGATGGCCGCCTCGGCCTCGGCCGTGCGTCCACGGGACAGCAGCCAGCGCGGGGACTCCTCGACGTGGCGCGGCAGCATCACGCCGATCAGTACCGGCAGGGCGCCCACGAGGAACATCGCGCGCCAGCCGAAGGCGGGGACCACCCAGACGGCGAGCAGTGTGGCGGCCGCGAGTCCGGCCGGGAAGATCATCTCGTACAGGAGGACGAAGCGCCCCCGCTTGTCGGACCGGGCGATCTCGTTGATGTACGTGGCCGCGACCGGCACGACCCCGCCGATCCCGAGTCCCTGCACGAACCGGAAGACCGAGAACATCTCGATGCCGCCGGCGAAGGCCACCGCGAGGCTGGCGAGACCGGTGACGGCGACGCCCAGGGCGACGGTGCGCACCCGCCCGATGCGGTCGCCCAGCCAGCCGGCCGCCAGGGCACCGAGCAGCATGCCGATCGAGGCGGAGGTGACGGCGAAGGTGGCCTGTCCGGTGGACAGATGCCATTCCTTCATCAGGACGGGCAGCGCGGACGCGGCCAGCAGCTGGTCGAACGCCTCGAAGAAGGTGACGGCGCCGATCAGGAACCGGACCTTGATGTGCCAGCGCGAGTGCGGCAGTCGTTCAAGTCTCGCGGCGATGGAGCCGAGAGCGGGCTTGCCGGCCACAGTCGTCATGGAGGGTGTCCTTCCGCGGGCAGATGAGTTGCGGAGACAGTAGGGGGCTATATCTAAGTGGTCAATAGTTAAGAGCTTAGGAAGCTTGCCCTCCATGACTCGGTCACCATCATCGATGCCACGGATGCGGTGCTCAAGGACTCTTGGGCAACGATTTCACCTCGGGGTCTTGTGCCGAGAAACTTAAGCGCTTAGATTTCTAGCACTTCGGCAGTCCGGTGGCGGTAACCCAACGAGCCTGTCCGCACCCGGAGTCCACCCCCTTTCCGCCTCGTCCGGAGGTCCACCCGTGCTGCAGTTCCCCACCGAAATCCTGATCGCGGGCCACTGGCGGCGTGGTGCGGGCGAGCCCGTCGACACGATCGACCCGGCGAACGGCCGCGTCCTCGCCACCGTCCACTCCGCCTCGGCGGACGAGGTCGCCGAGGCGGCCGAAGCCGCGGCGGCGGCTGTGGCGGACCCGGCCTGGCGCGACCTGCCCGCCCATGAGCGGGCCCGGCTGCTGCACCGGATCGGCGAGCTCACCGAGCAGGCCGCCGACGAGCTCTCCGCCCTGCAGACCGCCGACACCGGCAAGACCCTCACCGAGACCAGGGCCCTCGCGCTCAGCGCGGCAGGCACCTTCCGCTACATGGCGGCCGTCCTGGAGACGGCGCAGGACTCGGTGACCCCGTCCCGCGGCCCGTACGTCACCGTGAGCACGCACGAGCCGATCGGAGTCGTCGGCGCCATCAATCCGTGGAACTCCCCGGTCGCCAGCGACGCGCAGAAGATCGCCCCCGCCCTCGCCGCCGGAAACGCGGTGATCCTCAAGCCCGCGGCCTGGACCCCCCTGGTCTCCCTGGCGCTCGGGCGGCTGATCTTCCAGGCGCTCGACGAGTTCCGGCTGCCGGCCGCACTGTTCTCCGTGCTCCCCGGAAGCGGCCGGGTGGTCGGTGACGCCCTCGTGCGCCACCCCCTCGTCGGCCGTATCGGATTCACCGGAGGCACCGAGACCGGGCGGTCCATCGCCGAGATCGCGGCCCGGAAGCTGATCCCCGCCTCGCTGGAGCTCGGCGGCAAGTCGCCGACGATCGTGCGTGCCGACGCCGACGTCGAACAGGCACTGGCCGGCGTGCTGTTCGGGATCTTCTCGTCCAGCGGCCAGTCCTGCATCGCAGGCTCCCGGCTCTTCGTGGCACGCGAGATCTACGACTCCTTCGTCGGCGAACTCGTCGAGCGCGTGCGCAAACTGCGGGTCGGCCCCGGCACCGACCCGGCCACCCAGGTCGGCCCCCTGGTGCACCACCGCCACCGCGACTCCGTCGCCGCCCACGTCGACCTCGCCCGGTCCGAAGGCGCCCGCGTGCTGTGCGGCGGATCGGCACCCGAGGGGGAGCTGTACGAGAAGGGGGCGTACTACCTGCCCACCGTGCTCGACGGCCTGGCGAACACCTCGCGCACCTGCCAGGAAGAGATCTTCGGCCCGGTCCTCGTCGCCCTGCCCTACGACGACGAGGACGACCTGGTCCGCCAGGCCAACGACTCCGTCTACGGCCTGGCCTGCGGCATCTGGACCCGCGACCTGCGCGCCGCCGGGGCGCTCGCACGCCGGATCGAGGCCGGAACCGTCTGGATCAACACGTACAAGCAGTTCAGCGCCTCCACCCCCTTCAGCGGGTGGAAGGACAGCGGCCTCGGCACGGAGAAGGGCCGCGACGCGATCCGCGCCTACCAGCGCCAGAAGTCCCTGTACTGGGGCATCTCGGACCACCCGCTTCCGTGGGCCAACTGACCCGGCACGCCTGCCCGTCCTGGAGGGACCCCATGCACCAAGCACCGCCCGGTCCGATCGCCCGGCTCCGCTCGCTCCGCTACGTCGAGCTGCACACCCCGGCCTTCACCGAGGCCGCCGACTTCTACGAGGACGTCTGGGGCCTCGAGACCGTCGAGTCCGACACCGGCGCCCGCTGGCTCCGCGGTACGAGCGACGAGCACCACGTCCTGCACCTGACCGAGCGGGACCGGGTCGGCCTCGGCAGGCTCGCCTTCGCCGTCGCCACGCCCGCCGAGGTCGACCAGGCGGCGCGGCGCCTCGAAGCGCGCTCCCTCGTGCCCGTCACCGGCCCCGGCCCGCTGGACCAGGCCGGCGGCGGCTACGGACTGCGCTTCACCGACCCCGAGGGCCGTCTCATCGAGATCAGCGCCCAGGTCGACGCCGTCGTGCCGCGCGGCAGGGACGGCGCAGTGCCCGTCGGGGTGACGCACGCCGTGCTCAACACCACCGACATCGACGCCGCGGTCGCCTTCTACTGCGATGTGCTCGGACTGCGCGTCTCCGACTGGTCCGAGCACCAGATGGCGTTCCTGCGCTGCAACAGCGACCACCACTGCATCGCCTTCAATCAGGCGGAGTGGACCTCGCTGAACCACGTGGCGTACGAGATGACCTCGGTAGACCACTTCATGCGGGGTCTCGGACGGCTGCGCCACCACGGCATCACCCCGCAGTGGGGCCCCGGCCGGCACGGCCCCGGAAACAACACCTTCTCCTACTTCACCGACCCCTCCGGCCTGGTCTGCGAGTACACCTCCGAGGTCGCCCAGATCGTCGAGGACGCCTGGATCGCCCGGGTGTGGCGGCGCGTCCCCGAGCTGTCCGACCTGTGGGGGACGGCCGGAGCGCCGTCCAAGGAGATCCGCTGCAGCATGGCCGGCTCCCCGGACCCCGGCCCCCTCGCCGGCCCCGACGCCCGGGGCCCCGGCCCGCTCGTTCCCGTAGACGCCCAGGAGGCAACCGCATGAGCACCGTACGCAAGGTCGCCGTCGTCGGCTGGGGCGCCATCGGGCGGGTCGTCGGCACCGCGCTCGCCGAAGGCCGCGTGACCGGGGCCGAGCTCGTCTGCGTCGTCGACAACCGCCCGCTCGGTGAGGCCGCCCCCGTGCGGCAGGCCACTTTCGAGGAGGCCCTGGAAGCCTGCGACCTCGTCGTCGAGGCCGCGGGACAGGGCGTCGTCCGCGAGTGGGGCGAGCGGGTGCTGGCCTCCGGCACCGATCTGCTGATCGCCTCCACCGGCGCGCTGACCGACGACGAGCTCACGAAGCGGCTGCTGTCGGCCGGCCCCGGCCGGGTGTACTTCACCGGCGGGGCCGTCGGCGGGCTCGACCTCCTCCAGGCGGTGCGCACCCTCGGCCCGCTCGACGAGGTCCGTCTGACCACCACCAAACTGCCGTCCACGCTCGAACAGCCCTGGATGGACGACGAGCTGCTGGAGCGGATGCGGACGGCGACCGGACCGGTCGAGGTCATGTCCGGAACCGCCCGGGACGTCCCGGTCAAATTCCCCAAGTCGACGAACGTGGCCGCCTCCGTCGCGCTGGCCGTCGGCGACCTGGACGCTGTGCGGGTCCAGGTCGTCGCCGACCCCGCGGCGCACCACACACGCCATGTTATCGAGGCGTCCGGCGGACACGGCACGTACCGCTTCGAGGTCGCGCACCTGCCCGACCCCGGCAACCCCGCCACCAGCCAGGTGGTGCCGTACGCCGTACTCCGCAGTCTGGCCGCCCTCGCCGGCCGGACCGGGCAGATCCTGTGAGCGCCGTCGACGTCCACGTCGAGGAGGCGGGCGACCACGGCCCCCTGCTGCTCTGCCTGCACGGCATCGGATCCTCCTCGGCCGCCTTCGCCCCGCAGCTCGCCGAACTCTCCGCCTACGTACGGGTCGTGGCCTGGGACGCCCCCGGGTATGCCAAGTCGCCCGACCCCGAGGCCCCCCTCGGCCTCGACGACTACGCGGACGCCGCGGCCGCGCTCATCCGTGAGCGCGCCACGACCGCGCACGTCCTCGGCGTCTCCTGGGGCGGTGTGATCGCGCTGCGGCTCGCAGTCCGCCACCCGGAGCTGGTCGCGTCGCTGATCGTCGCCGACTCCAGCCCGGGCTCGGGCACCGACGAGGCCAAGGCGGCCGGCATGCGCGCCAGGGCGACCGACCTGGCCGAGCTGGGCCCCCGTGCCTTCGCCGAGGCCCGGGGCCCGCGACTCGTGTCGCCCGACGCGCCGGACGAGCTGGTGCGCCGCGTCGTGGACACCATGGCCGCCTCGGTGAGGCTGCCGGGCTACGCGTACGCCGCCGAGTCCATGGCCTCCGCCGACCTGCGCGCCGAACTCCCCTCCATCGCCGCCCCCACCCTCGTGCTCTGCGGCGAGCAGGACCGGGTCACCGGAATCGAGGCGAGCCAGGCCATCGCGGGAGCCATCCACAAGACCGCCTACGTGATCGTCAAGGACGCCGGTCACCTGGCCAACCAGGAGCAGCCGGGCCACTTCGACGCCTGGGTGCTCTCCCACCTCCGCATCACCGCATCCATCCCCGAATAGGAGCCTCCACCATGCCTCTGACCACCGACGCGTACGACAACGGCGACGACCTCTCCGCGTACACCGACTCCCTGATCGCCACCAAGACCTCCCGGATCGCCGACTTCGACACCCTGTCCTTCCAGGAGAAGGCCGGCCCGCAGTTCCGCCGCGGCCAGATCCGTTACGTCGGCTCCGGCGCCACCGGCAACCACGAGAGCGACAGCCGGATCCTCCCCTCCGGCGGGTTCACCTTCTCCAACATGCTGCTGCCGCCCGGCGCCGAGGGCCCGGCCCACACCCACCACGACGTCGAGGAGGCCTTCTTCGTCCTGGAGGGCGAGGTCAAGGTCGGCATCCACCGCGGTGCCGACGAGGCCGAGTACCGCACCCTGGGCTACCGCGACATGATCGTCGTCCCCGCCGGGGTGACCCGTTCGCTCAAGAACGAGGGCGACACCGACGCCCTGTTCTGCGTCGTCATCGGCACTCAGAAGCCCCAGGTGCCGACCTACCCCGAGTACTCGCCGATGCACGGCGTCACCCGTGGCTGACGAGCCCCCGGCAGGCCGGCGCTCCGTCGTCGTCACCGGAGCGGGCCGTGGCCTGGGACTGGCCATGGCCCGCCGGGCGGGCACCGACGGCTTCCGGGTCGTCCTCGCCGAACTGGAACAGGAGCGGGGCGAGCGCGCCGCGGCCGGACTGCGCGCGGAGGGCATCGACGCCCACTTCGTACGCTGCGACGTCGCCGACCCGGCCTCGGTGGAGGCGCTCGCCGACGCCGTGCGTGAACTGGGTCCGCTGTACGGCCTGGTCAACAACGCGGCACTCGCCAACGGTGTGGGCGGGCGTGAGTTCCAGGACATCGACGTCGAGGTGTGGGACCGGCTGATGGCGGTCAACGCCCGCAGCCCCTGGCTGGTGTCGAAAGCCCTGTACCCGCTCTTCACCGGGCCCGGCCGCATCGTCAACCTCGCCTCGGACGCCGCGCTGTACGGCTCCCCGCGCCTTGCCCACTACATCGCCTCCAAGGGCGCCGTCATCGCGCTGACCCGCGCCATGGCACGCGAACTCGGCGAGAAGGGGATCACCGTCAACGCGGTGGCCCCCGGCCTCACCGAGTGCGAGGCGACCGAGACCGTGCCCGCCGAGCGGCACGACCTCTACCGCATGAACCGGGCCATCTCCCGGCCGCAGCAGCCGGACGACCTCACCGGGGTCGTCTCCTTCCTGCTCGGCGAGGAATCCCGCTATCTGACCGGACAGGTGATCGCCGTCAACGGCGGCTTCACCATGAACTGAACCGCAGGAGACACGAGTTATGGATCTGGGCCTCGCCGACCGCACCATCGTGGTCACCGGCGGCAGCTCGGGCGTCGGCCTGGCCACGGTCCGCGCCCTGCTCGACGAGGGCGCCCGCGTCGCCACCTGCGGCCGTGACGCCGGCCGGCTGGCCGAGGCGGCCGCCGGAACCGGCGCCGGGAGCGACCGTCTGCTGACCGGCGTGTGCGACGTACGGGACGCCGGCGCCGTCCGCGGCTTCGTCGGCCGCGCCGCCGAGCACTTCGGCGGCATCGACGGACTGGTCAACAACGCCGGACAGTCCCGGATGAAGGGGCTCGACGACTCCACCGCCGAGGACTGGCGCGACGAGCTGGAGCTGAAGTTCGCCGGGGTGCTCAACCCCCTCCAGGCGGCGCGCCCGCATCTGGCCGCGTCCGGGGCGGCGAGCGTCGTCAACATCAACGCGGTCCTGGCCAAGCAGCCGGAGACCCGGCTGATCACCACGAGCGCCGCGCGCGCCGGCATCCTCAACCTCTCGAAGTCCCTCTCCGTCGAACTCGCCGGCGACGGAATCCGGGTCAACTCCGTCTGCCTCGGACTCGTCGACACCGGCCAGTGGACCCGCCGTTACGCGGCCGCGGGCTCCGGACGGTCGTACGAGGAATGGCAGGCGGAACTCGCCGAGGACCGGGGCATCGCGCTGGGCCGCCTCGGCCGGGCCGAGGAGGTCGCGTACGCGGTCGTGGCCCTGCTCTCTCCCCGCGCCTCCTACATCACCGGCACCAGCATCGACGTCTGCGGCGGCGTCGGCCGCTCCATCCTCTGAGGAGACACCATGCGTCACGACAACGGAGGCGATCTTCTCGTCACCGTCCTGCGCGAACTCGGCATCGACACCGTCTTCGGCATCGTCAGCGTCCACAACCTGCCGCTCGTCGAAGCCGTCGACCGTGAACTGCGGTTCGTCCCCGTGCGGCACGAGGCATCCGCCGTCAACGCCGCCGACGCCTACGGCCGAGCCCGGGGCACCCTCGGCTGCGCCCTGACCTCTACCGGCACCGGCGCGGGCAACGCGGCCGGATCGCTGATCGAGGCGCTCAGCGCCGGCAGCTCCGTGCTGCACATCACCGGCCAGGTGGAGAGCGAATTCCTCGGCAGCGGACGGGGATTCATCCACGAGACCAAGGACCAGCTCGGCATGCTGAAGGCCGTCTCCGCGTACGCCGCGAGCGTGCCGGACGCCGTCCAGGCGGGCCGGATCCTGCGCGAGGCGGCCCGCTCGGCACTGACCGCGCCGGGCGGCCCCGCCAGCGTGGAGTGGCCCATCGACCTCCAGTACGCGGCACAGACCGACGAACCCGCCGAGTACGAGGCACCCGCCCCCGTCGCACCCTCCGACGGTGAACTCGCCGCAGCGGGAGCACTCCTGGCCTCCGCGCGCCGCCCGGTCGTCTGGGCCGGCGGCGGAGCGAACACCGCCCGCGGTGAGCTGGCCCGGCTGCTGGAGGCGACCGGCGCCGGTCTGATCACCTCGAACTCCGGACGGGGCAGCGTGCCCGAGGACCACGAGCAGGTCATCGGGAACTTCGCCACCACACCAGCCGTACGAGCCCTGCTCGCCGACGCGGACCTCCTGCTGACCATCGGCACGCACTTCCGGTCGAACGAGACCGCGGACTACACCCTGGAACTCCCCGGGACGCACATCCAGATCGACGTCGAGGCGGCGGCACTCGGCAGGGTCTACCCGGCCACCCACCAGCTGCACGGCGACGCGGCCGGCGTCCTGGCGGGCCTGCTGCCCCACGCGGTGACCGCCGAACCCGGCTGGACGGAACGTGTCGGCGCCGTACGCACCGAGGTACGCGCGATCCTGCACGACAACATCGGACCCCAGGCCGCGATCTGCGACGCGATCCGCGCCGCCCTTCCCCGCGAGGCCGTCGTCGCACGCGATGTCACCATCCCCTCCAGCAGCTGGGGCAACCGTCTCCTGGAGATGTACGACCCGAAGGACAACGTCTTCCCGCGCGGCGGCGGCATCGGACAGGGACTCGGCATGGGCATCGGCGCGGCGCTCGCGCGGCCCGGCGCGCCCACCGTCGTGATCGCCGGCGACGGTGGACTCGCCGTCCACCTGGGCGAGCTCCTCACTCTCGCCCAGGAGCGGCCCCGGCTGACCCTGATCGTCTTCAACGACGGGGGCTACGGAGTCCTGCGCAACATGCAGGACCACTACAGCGAGCGCCGTTCCGGAGTCGACCTGACCACCCCGGACTTCGAGCTGCTGGCCCGCGCCTGCGGACTGCCGTACGCGCGCGTCTCGGCCGAGGAGCACGCGGGGCCGGTGCTCGCAGAAGCCATCGGCTCGGACGGCCCCACGCTCGTGGAGGTCGACCTGAACGCCCTCGGCCCCATGAAGAGCCCGTTCACCCCGCCCGTGAGGATCCCGGGCCAGTAGCCCGGCCGCCCGAACTGCCGGTAAGGAGGCAACAGACCATGAGCGAGGATTCGCTGCGGCTGACCGTCCGTCGCATGACCTGGGAGGCCGAGGGCGTCCTGTCCGTCGAGCTGACCCACCCCGACGGCAAACCCCTGCCCGCCTGGACCCCTGGCGCGCACCTCGACGTCCACGCCGGCGGCCAGGTCCGCCAGTACAGCCTGTGCGGCGACCCGCACAGCCCCGACGTCTACCGCATCGGCGTGCTCAACGAACCTTCCTCGCGCGGCGGTTCACGATTCGTGCACACCCAGCTGCGGCCGGGTCAGCAGATCACCGTCTCCGAGCCGCGTAACCACTTCGCGCTGGAGGACGTTGACGCCTATGTGTTCGTCGCCGGCGGAATCGGGATCACCCCGCTACTGGCGATGGCCCGGGAGGCGGCCCGCCGGGGAGCCGAGTGGCGCATGGTCTACGGCGGCAGGAGCCGGGCCTCCATGGCGTTCACCGGCGAACTCGACGCGCTCGGCGGCGACGTCACGCTCGTCCCGCAGGACGAACACGGCCACATCGACCTGGACTCCGTGCTCGCCGAGCTGCCCGAGGGCACCCTCGTGTACTCGTGCGGACCCGAACCGCTGCTCGCGGCCGTCGAACAGCGGTGCCCCCAGGACCGGCTGCGCCTGGAGCGGTTCGCCGCGCCGACCGTGGAACGCACCGGCGACGACGAGGCGTTCGAGGTCGAATGCCGTACCTCCGGGACGACGCTCACCGTCGGCGCCGGAACCTCCGTCCTGGAGGCCGCGGAGGAGGCCGGGCTCACCGTGAACAACTCGTGCCGTGACGGGATCTGCGGCTCCTGCGAGACCCGGGTGCTCGAAGGAACGCCCGACCACCGCGACTTCCTGCTCAGTGAGGCCGAACGAGCCAAGGGCGCCACGATGATGATCTGCGTCTCGCGGTGCGCCTCCGGCCGGCTCGTCCTCGACCTGTGACACCTCCCCCCGCACCTTCAGGAGACACCGTGACCGACACCTGGCCCTACCTGGACGTCCACCAGTCCCGTACGCACGAGCCGACACCGTACGAGTACAAACTCGCCGCCACCCTCGAAGAGGTCTTCACCCGCGAGGGCCACGAGCTCGGCGATGTCGTGCGCGGGCTCAACGCCCGCCAGGTCCACGCCGCCGACGGCAGCCCCTGGACCGAGGAGTCCTTCCGCGCCGAGATGAACCGACTGGGAGCCTGACCATGACGCTGTCGTCCTCCGCCACCGCGGACCACATCTACGCCACCGGCCTGCGCAACCAGTGGCACCCGGTCGTCCCCTCGCACTTCGTGGCCCCCGGCGCGATGCGCAAGGTGACCGCGCTCGGCGAGCAGTGGCTGCTGTTCCGGCGCTCCGACGGAGCCCTGTCCATGCTCGCCGACCGCTGCCCGCACCGAGGGGCCCCGCTGTCGCTCGGCAAACACCTCGGTGACCGGGTCGCCTGCTGGTACCACGGCGTGGAGGTCGAGCCCGACGGAACCGTCTCCTCCGTCCCCGGGCTGCCGGGCTGCAGCCTGGAGGGCAAGAAGCTGGTGACCTCGCTGCCGGTGCGTGAGGTGGCGGGCGCGATCCTCGCCTACTTCGGTGACGAGGAGCACCCCGAACCCGCCGAGCTGACGCTGCCCGAGCCGCTGACCGACCCCGACGTGGACGCGTTCCTCTGCTACGCCGAGTGGAACTCGCCCTGGCGGTACGCCGTGGAGAACCTGCTCGACCCCATGCACGGCGCATTCCTGCACCACGACTCGCACACGATGTTCGACGGTGACACGACCGCCAAGTTCCGCATCCGGGAGACCGATCGCGGCTACTTCTTCGAGAAGACCGACCAGCGCGGCGTCAACTTCGACTGGGTGGAGCTCTGCCGCACCGGAGTGGACTGGGTCGACCTCTCGATCCCGTACCCCCCGTCGGCGGGCCCCGGCGGTCCGTTCGGGATCGTCGGCATGGTCTGCCCGGTGGACGAGCAGCGCAGCGGTGTCTTCTTCTGGCGCTACCGCCGGGTCGAGGACTGGCAGCGCGCGTCCTGGCGTTTCCTGTACCGGACGCTGATCGAGCAGCGCCACTGGGACGTCCTGGAACAGGACCGCGTGATGCTGGAGGCCATGCCCGCCGACGCCGACCAGCGGGAGAATCTCTACCAGCACGACCTCGGCGTGGTGCGGCTGCGCCGGCTCTACCGCGCGGCGGCCGAGTCCCAGTCGACGGCGGGCGCCTGAGCCTGTCACCTCCCGGAGAGGTTCACCAGGGGAGAGGGCCCAAGATGTCGAAATAGCCGCCGGTCGGACCGTCCGGCCCCACCTGGGCCATACGGACGATGATCTCGGCCCCCTCCTCGACGGTCTGGATGCCCCGGTGCCCGTTCAGGTCCGTGGCGGTGAAACCGGGCTCGACCGCGTTGATCCGGATTCCCGGGAAGGCCTTCGCGTACTGGACGGTGATCATGTTGAGGGCGGTCTTGGACGCGGGATAGGCGACACCGGGGTACGCATGGGCCGGTGTGTCCGGCGAGCTGACCCGGGTCAGCGACGCCAGACCGCTGCTCACGTTCACCACGACCGGTGCGGCGGAACGCCGCAGCAGCGGCAGGAACGCGTGGGTGACGCGCACCGGTCCGTAGACGTTCGTCTCGAAGGCCTGCCGGACCGTGTCCGCGGTCGTCTCCTCCGCTCCGACCACCGTTCCCTCGACCCCGGCGTTGTTGATCAGCACGTCCAGCCCGCCGTCGGACTCGACGGCCTTCGCGGCCGCCGCGACGGAGGCGCCGTCGGTGACGTCGATGTGAATCATGCGCGTGCCCAGCCGCTCGGCGGCCTGCCGTCCGCGCTCGGCGTCCCGGCTGCCTACGTACACGGTGTGTCCTGCCTCGACGAGCCTGCGTGCGGTCTCGAATCCGAGACCCTTGTTCGCTCCGGTGATCAGTGTGGTGGTCATGCCCCAAGCCTCCGCCGGCATGGTCCGGCCTACCAGTGACCCCGTTTTCCTGGGACCGGCGGTACCAGGAAAAGGGATGTCCGACGGTGCACACTGGTGGCATGGCGACGGCGGAATTCGGCAAGGCGGTGCGCCGCCGGCGCGACCGAATCTCACCGGGGGACACCGGGCTGCCCGTCGGCGGGCGGCGCCGTGCGTCAGGACTGCGCCGCGAGGAGCTGGCGCTGCTGGCCGGGATCTCCGTCGACTACGTCACCCGGCTCGAACAGGGCCGCGCGTCCCACCCGTCGGCGCAGGTCGTCGAGGCACTGGCACGGGCCCTGCGCATGGGCGAGGAGGAACGCGCACACCTGTTCCAGCTCGCCGGTCTGGCCACACCGGGCCCGGACACCGTGCCCGCCTACATCCCGCCGAGTGTCCACCGAATGCTGGACCGGCTGGCCGGGACACCCGTCGCGGTCTTCGACGCCGCATGGACCCTGCTGCTGGCCAACGCGCCCTACGCGGCGCTGATGGGCGACCCGTCGGGGTGGCGGGGCAACGAACGCAACGGGGTGTGGCGCAACTTGGTCGGCCCGCCCGGCAGAGCCCGGCACGCACCGGATTCCCGAAGCCGTTTCGAGACCGCCCTGGTCTCCGACCTGCGCACGGCCGCCGCCCGCTATCCGGCCGACGAACCGCTGAAGCACCTGATCGCGGAACTTCGCACGCACAGTGGCCGGTTCGCCGAACTGTGGGACTCCGGCGCGGCAGGCCGGCACGAGGCGGCACGCAAGACCATCGACCACCCCGACGTCGGCCACGTGACCCTGGACTGCGACGTGCTCACCGTGGCGGGCAGCGACCTGCACGTCATGATCTACACCGCCGAGCCCGGCACACAGGACGCCGAACGCCTCGCCGCGCTCACGGAGCCGGCGGACCGTCCCGGTCCCGGCCCGCAAGGCGTGGGGTCCACGGATGGGGCCCGTAGGTCCGCGTGATCGCACCGGCGAGCCACCGCCTCTGCGGTTGTGTGAGTACGGGCAGCACCGCGGCGAAGTCCTGCTCGTCCTTCGGCCGGGGCGCCTTGGCCTTGTAGTAGAGCTGAACCTCCGGGGCCAGAAAGGGAATACCCTCGGCCGAGACCGCGCCCAGCGTGCCGACCGGCCGGCGTACGAGGGCGTCGCGCCGCGACACCCACTCCTCGCCGTCCGACTCGTCCAGCATGACCTGGATCCGCCAGGGGGCGTCCGGGCCGGGACGGCACCAGATGTCGTGGACCCCCGGGGGCAGGACCTCGCCCGGCGCCCACGGCCGCAGACTCCCGGGCGGATCCGCCGCCCACCACTCCCAGCCCGGCAGGGCACGCTGCGCCGCGAGCTGGTCGCGCCGCAGCAGCAGGACGTCGATGTCGCCGTGGCTGCGGATCCGGTGACCCACCGCCAGTTCGACGGCGGTGCCACCGGCCACCCACCAGTCGCACTCCAGGCCGGAGAAGCGGGCGGCCACCTCACCGGGAGGGGCCGGGTCCCACGCGCCGAAGGGCGCCCGGATGCGTGTCATGCCCGCCATCCTTCCTCGGCCCGCCCGGTTCGGCGACGGTGACGGCGAGGCCGTCGGCGGCCCGGTCCCGTTCGAGGTGCGCGTGGACACGGCGCAGCAGGACGGTGAACCGGTCGCGCTCCGTCGTGGGTGAGCGGAGCGAGGAGGTCCGCCTCGGTGGCGGACACGTCGGTGTTGAGCCCTGCCAGGGCGCACCTGCCCGCGGGTGTCAGGGCGACCTCGATGCGGCGGCGGTCCGAGGGGTCGCGGGCGCATTCGACGTAACCGGCCGCGTCGAGGTCGGTGACGGTCCTGGTCAGATCGCTCTGGTTCATGTCCAGCCGCGAGGCGAGATCGCCTTTGGACAGCGGGCCGGCATCGTCCAGCATGGCCAGGATGGTCAGGTGCCACAGCCGCAGCCCGTGAGCGGTCAGGGTGTCGGTGAGCCTGCGCCGCGCGGCCTTGCCCGTCGCGTACATGAGATAGGCGTTGAGGTTCAGCACGCTCGGCGGCGTCATGCCTGCGGTCCGGGGATCGTGCGCCGTCCCCGGGGAGCTCTGCTGTTGCATGGTTCTTCCTAACGTGGCGACGGCCGGGGGAGAGCCGAGGCTCAGGGCCGACCGGTGAGGTAGCCGCCCATCGAGGTGAAGTACTCGGTCGCGGGCATCTCCTCACCGTCCTCCGTACGCACCCGGGTGACGGCCAGGCCGCGGTTGCGGCCGGTCCGGGCGTCCGCCCCGGCGACGATCACCACGCCGTCCCCCTCGCGGTAGAAGATCCGGCCGGGGGTACCGCCGTAGCGGCCTTCCGACAGGACCGCCGTCAGGATCTCCAGACGCCTGCCCCTGTGGTGGGTGAACGCGCTGGGGTACGGGGCGGACTGCGCGCGCACGAGACGCTCCAGGTCCTCGGCCGGCCAGTTCCAGTCGATGCGGATGTCCTCGGCGGACCGCTTGTGGAAGAAGCTGGCCAAGGACCGGTCCTGCGCCGTGAAGTCCGTACGTCCGGAGGCGATGAGGTCGAGTGCGTCCGTGGTGACGGGGGCGATCAGGTCGACCGTCCTGTGGAACAGGTCCGTGGCCGTGTCGGCGGGTCCGACCTCCACGGCGCGCTGCACCACGATGTCGCCGGCGTCGAGCTCGGCGTCCATCATGTGCGCGGTCACGCCCACCTCGCGCTCCCCGTTGATCAGCGCCCAGATCAGCGGGGAGAAGCCCGCGTACTTCGGGAGCAGCGAATCGTGCACGTTCAGCGTTCCGTGCCGGGGGAGTCCGTAGATGTGCGGGGGGATCCACGTACGCCAGTTGTTGGCCACGATGATGTCCGGCTCCGCCTCCTTGAGCCGGGTGAACAGCTCCTCGTCGTCGGGCCGGTCTCGGATCAGGACGGGCACGCCGTTCTCCTCGGCGAGATCGGCGACCGAGTCGCTCCAGATCTTCTCGTACGCGTGCTCGCTCCTGGGATGCGTCACCACCATCACGACGTCATGTGCGGAGTCCAGAAGGGCCCGCAGGGTCCGGTGCCCCCAGGTCTGATAACCGAACATGACGACCCGCATGGGTTCCTCCTCGGAACGACGACGCACGAAGCTTAGTTAAGCAAGCCTAACCTAAGCATGCAATGCCTGATGTTCCAGGGCGAGTTGACGGGGGCTCATTCAGGGTTCGCCCGTTTTGCCCCGTCGACAGGGTGCGTTGATGAGGTTAGCTTTACCTAAGTTCGCCCGGCTGGCGCTCAGTCGGTGTGCCTCGTTCCGTTTTCCCCACGTCCGCCACGCGGCCGCCCGGCACCATGGGAGTGACATGTCACAGGCTTCACCCGACGATGCACCACCGGTCCACGACCTCATAGGAATCGGCTTCGGACCGTCCAATGTGGCGATGGCCATCGCGCTCACCGAGCGCAACTCACGCGTCGGCAGGCAGGAGGCCGTCACCGCTCACTTCTTCGAGAGACAGCCGCGGTTCGGCTGGCACCGCGGAATGCTGATCGACGACGCCACGATGCAGGTGTCCTTCCTCAAGGACCTGGTGACGCTTCGGAACCCGTCGAGTGAGTTCAGCTTCCTCTGCTACCTGCAGAGCGAGGGGCGCCTGGTCGACTTCGTCAACGGCAAGAGCCTCTTTCCGCTGCGGGTCGAGTTCCACGCCTACTTCGAATGGGCCGCCGCCAAGGTGGACGACATGGTGTCCTACGGGCACGAGGTCATCGCCGTCCGTCCTGTCGTACGCGACGGTGTCGTGGAGTACGTGGACGTGACCGCCCGTTCGGGATCGGAGGTCGTGGTCCACCGGGCCCGCAACCTCGTGATCGGTACCGGGCTGCGTCCGCAGATGCCCGAGGGCGTCAACCGTACGGACCGGATCTGGCACACGTCCGACCTGCTGGCCCGGGTGGACGGCCTGGAGGGGAAGGAGCCGCCGTCCCGCTTCGTCGTGGTCGGCGCCGGTCAGAGCGCCGCCGAGAACGTGGCGTACCTGCACCGCCGCTTCCCGGAGGCGGAGGTCTGCGCGGTCTTCTCCCGCTACGGCTACAGCCCCGCCGACGACAGCGGCTTCGCCAACCGGATCTTCGACCCGGACGCGGTCGACGAGTACTTCACGGCCCCGGACGAGACAAAACGCAAACTGATGGACTACCACGGCAACACCAACTACGCCGTGGTGGACATCGACCTCATCGACGACCTCTACCGCATGGCCTACCAGGAGAAGGTGCTCGGTACGGAGCGCCTGCGATTCCTCAACGTCTCCCGGGTGGCCGACGCCGTCGAGACGCCGGACTCGGTCCGCACTACGGTCGAGTCGCTGGTCACCGGGGAGCGGACGACGCTGGAGGCCGATGTGGTCGTCTACGCCACCGGCTATCTGCCCGCCGACGCCCTCGGCCTGCTCGGCGACATCGGGGATCACTGCCGGCTCGACGACCGGGGGCGCGTCCGTGTCGAGCGCGACTACCGCGTGGCGACCGATCCCGGACTGCGCTGCGGCATCTATCTGCAGGGCGGCACGGAGCACACCCACGGCATCACTTCGTCCCTGCTGTCCAACACCGCGATCAGGGTCGGCGAGATCCTCGACTCGATCGTCGAGCGAGGGCGGAAGGAGGCGCCCGGCCTGTCTCACGACTCCGTCGGCGAGATCAGCACACCCCTCTGAGGCAGGCCTCCGGCCCCGTCCCTCCGCGCCCGTCCCGCCGCCCGGCCACGGCCGGCCGCCCGGCCCGCTGACTCCTTCAG
>NZ_JBHWZS010000181.1:0-17249 GCF_042728155.1 Streptomyces sp. NPDC060209 | reverse complement strand
TCAGACGGGTTGTCCGACGGGGCGGATGACGACGGTGTTGACGTCGACGCCCTCCGGCTGCCCGATGGCCCACACGATGGAGTCGGCGATCTGGTCAGCCGTCAGCAGCAAGCCGTCGGGGAGGCTGCCGAGCCCGTCCCGGAAGGGCGTCTCGCACCGTAGATGTCGCCCGGCGTATGGACGAAGCCGGCGACACTGCCGATCAGGACGACCCGCCCACGCGTCTCGCGCAGCGCGGGCAGCGCCGCCCTGATCAGCAGGGCGGGGCCGAGCACATTGATCAGCGCCATCTCACGCAGGGAGGCTGTCCATGAATGAACTGACGGAGAACACGGCACGACCCGCGCCCGCGGGGCCGTATCCGGGCGGCGAGGACAGGCCGTACTCCTCCATGGTCGAGCGGTAGGCGTCGAGCAGCCTGATGTGGTATTCGAGCGGCGCACCGTCAGGGTTGGTCTTCCCCAGGGGTGTCGTGGGCTCGGGGCACCACGTGGTGAAGCGCGGGGTGATGCCGTGCGACATGAAGAAGCGCAGGCCTTCGGTGGTCGACGCGATGGCTTCGTCGACGGTCGTGAAACCGAAGGGCTCGGCCATCTCCACTCCCGCGACGAAGTTGGGGATCACGTTACGGGCGCCGAAGACATCGGCTGAATCGAGGATCCGGCGGTGCCACTCGTCGCGGCCCACGTAGCGTTCCTTGCCCGGGCAGTACAGCTCGAACAGACGGCGGTCCCACACCTCGTAGTTGGGGTGGTAGATCTGCACGCCGTAGTCGTGGAAGCGCTGGACGTCGGCCTTGGGAAGCGCCTGGGCGACGACCTTGCCGGTCCAGCGCCCGGGGAAGCGCTCCTCGATGGCCTTGGCGTACTGCCCGTAGAAGTCGGCCTCGTCCCGGCCCTGGATGTGCGAGGTGATGGCGCCACCGGTGAGTGTGTAGGCGGTGGTCGTCCGCGCGGTGTCGTGGCTGTCGATGATCTCGAGCGCCTCCAGGACCTCCTCCACGTCCTTCACGCCCGTGTAGGGGCGGCCCGCCGCCTTGTGCTGGCGCCAGTTGTGGTTGATGTCGCAGTACTGGCACTCCTCCTTGGCACCGAAGTACTGGCAGACGCGGAAGACCGTGAGGTAGATCAGATAGCCCCACTGGATGGTGGGCGCCACCTCCATGACGGACTTGCCGTTGGCGAGGGTGTGACGGTAGTACTCCGGCATCGGGGGCAGGCCTACGTCGGAGATCCGGATCCCGTCGAGATACAGGCCGAGGACACCGTCGGGTCCGGCTGCCACCCGGTACGGCGAGGCGGGGTTGACCCGCACCGACACCACCGTCCGGCGGAGGTCGTAGGGGCCTCCGGTGAGCACGATCTCCTCGGGCGGGCGGCGCAATGCGGCGGCTCCCAGCTCGGGCAGCGTGCTGTGGTCGAAGGAGAAGATGAAATACGACTTGGGTTTGATGTCCCCGTGCTCGTTGTCACTGAGCGCGGAGTCGTCGAACGCCATGCCGCCGCGAAGCAGGTCCTCCTTGAGGACGGCCTCTCTCGGCACGTGGGGGAACCGCTCCATGAGTTGCTCCACCAGACGCGTCCGCTCGCCGGTGGTGGAACGGGTGGGGCCTGGTTCGCTGGGGCTTGGCATGTGCGGGCTCCTCGGGTCCGGTGTCCTGAACGCTGTTGCGTGTACGCCACACTGTCCAACGAACCAGTAGCGCCGACCGTTCGCACATGATCCGTCCGGCTTGAGTGGAATTCCCCCGGCCGGCCGAGAACAAGGAGACCTCTCATGCCCCGCACCATGTCCGTATCGGACAGCATCCTGATCCGGGTGTCGCCGTCGGCCGTGTACGAAGAGCTGAGCGACCCCACCGCGATGGGACGCTGGAGTCCCGAGAACCGGGGCGCGAGGATACTCGGGGAGCGCCGAGGGGCCCATGTCGGCATGGTCTTCGAAGGGCGCAACAAGCGCGGCTCCTTCCGATGGACGACCAGGTGCACGGTGACGGCTGCCGACCCGGGCGAGCGGTTCGCCTTTCGCGTCCACGCGATCGGGGTGCGGCGCCCACGACTTCCGGGTGCCATCGCACTGTGGGAGTACCGCTTCGAGGCGGTCGACGGCTTCACCCGCGTCACGGAGACCTGGACGGACAACCGGCGGGCGTGGCCCGACTTCCTCGCCAACGCCTTCGACCGGGTCGCGACGCGTGGACATACGTTCGCGGAGTTCCAGCGCGGGAACATCCGGACCACGCTGGAGCGCCTCAAGGCTGCGCTGGAGCAGGACGGCTCGGAGGAGACCGACCGTGTGGAGAACGGGCCGCGCCGTGGGTGAGGCGTGAGGCCGGGCGGGACTTGCGCGTACAGACACGCTGAGCCTCGGAGAAGAACCCTGCTCTCGGAGGGCGGGCGTAAGCGGGTGAAGCCGACAGCGTCGCCGTGGATGCCCGGCGTGCACGGGAGCGGTCAGCGTGCTGCCATAGGCACCACCTCACCCGAGAGGGGCAGCCCCAGCCCCGCCACGGCCCGGGAGACGAGGCGGGCCATCTCGACGGCGCCCCGCTCCTGGAAGTGGGTGTCGTCCTGGACACCATTGGGGAAGTTCGGGTACTGCCCGGCGCCCAGCCACAGGAAGACCCCCTTGGACGCCTCCACACCGATCTCGTCAAGACGGGCACGGCTGGCCGCCGAAAGGTCGACCAGCGCCGCGCTCTCCTCCTGTGCCACCGCCTTCGCGGCGTCCACGTACGCCGGGAAGGAGACGTTGAACTTCCCGGTGGACGCGTTGTAGGAGCGCCGCGATACCGGAGTCACCACGACCGGTGTCGCTCCCAGCGCCCGGGTCGCGCGTATGTAGTCGTTTCGCAGGTACTCCTTGTAGTCGGCGGGCGGCGTGTACCGCTCGGCGTTGCCGACGGTCGCGTCGTTGTGCCCGAACTGGACGAAGAGGTAGTCGCCGGGCTTGATCACCTCGTGAATCGCGGCCAGCCGCCCCTGCTCGATGAAGGAGCGCGAACTGCGGCCGCCGATGGCACGATTGGCAACGGCGACGTTCGAGGTGAAGTACGAGGACAACTTCTGCCCCCAACCGGCCTGCGGGTAGTAGCCGGAGCTGTACGTCTGAGCGGTGGAGTCACTCGCGATGTAAAGGGTGCCGGTCGCCGCCGCGGCGCTCCCGGAGATGGCGGTGGAGGGGGCGGCGAACGCGCTGTCGGGAACGCCCAGCGCACCTAGGACGCCGGCGCCGAGCGCGCCCGCGGCACCGAGGAGGACGTGCCTGCGGCTGATGTCACTGACCACGGCTGTACGGCTCATCTGACCTTCTCTGCAGGAGATTTCAGGAATCGACGGAAAGCAGTGGCAGCAGACGAGGGAAAGGTTGCCGGGGGATTGAACCCGGGCGGGTGATTTGGTGCGCGGGACGGAGCTGGACACGTTTGGGAAGGCCCCCAGCAGGACCCTTCCGCTGCTGGGCGTCCCGGCGGGGATCGGGGCGTACCAGGCCCGCATGTACTGTTCGCTCACTGGTCGAGGCTCCCTGCCGGCCTGGGAGGGAAGTCGTCATGGGCATCGAACTGGAGCTGCACGCGGAGCGGCCGGCCCTTGACTGGGACCGGTCCAGGGCAACCTTGATCCGTGGGTCGTACGACCACGGTGATGCGCTGGCCGAGACGTTGCTCAACACGACTGAGGCCGAACACGGCAGTCTTGCCCGGGTGGATGCGTACGGAGACACTCTGTTCGACGGGCAGCAGGCGGAAGCCGCGCTGCTCCGGGCGCCCGCCCTGTCTCGGAACCATCCAAGCGAGCCCCGAACGGCCGCCGTTCGCGACCTCATGGAGATGCTGCAGGCATGTTCACGCACGCCCGGCAGCTATCTGTGGTTCGTCGGCGACTGATCCTCAGGTCGGTCCGGCGACTTCGTGAAGCCGAATGCCGAGCGCAGTGCGCCGCAGACCGCCTCCGAGAAGCCCGCGGTGCACGCCGGTCCCTACTGGCCCGCCGCGTTGAGCAGATCGAGCACGCTCTGCTGGCAGCCGTAGTCGCTCACACCGTTGCCGCCGTTCCAATGCGGACCGTACTGGTCGAGGGAATTGCGATTCCTGGAGTAGGCGGCGTCGGCCCACCGGTCCAGCGTCGCGGCGTAGGGGTGGTCCGCCAGCTGGGCGTCGAGCCTGCCGAGACCACGGACGTACGCACCCTTGAAGGAAGGGCCGTCGCCGGTACAGTCGTCGGACTCCCCCGGTTCGCGCAGTACGCCGTCCGTCTGGAGCCGTGTGGTGGACGCGTCGGCCAGCTGACGGGCGACAGTCAGCAGACCGTCGTCACCCGTGGCCCGGTGCAACTCGCTGAGACCACCGAGCACGACGCCCTGGTTGTACGTCCACGTGGTCTGACCGTTGTTGGCGCACGCGTCGGTGAGACCGTCGTTGATCATGTGGTCACCATTGATCATCCGCTCTGCTGGAACCACGACCATTCCTTCTTCGCCCGTTCCAGATAGACACTGTCGCCGGAAATCCTGTTGTGGAGTGCCGCGTTGAGCTGGAGGAACAATTCGTTGGTGATCGCGTTCTTGTAGGTCTTCGTCTCGTTCCACAGCACTCCGCCGCCGCAGGTGCCGGTCCAGTAGGCGTTCATGTGGTCCGCATCGGCACGCGCCGTGTCCAGGTACCGCGTGTCGCCGGTCGCGTCGTACGCGGCGATCCACGCCAGACCCCACCAGCCGGTGTCGTCCAGGTAGTCGTTGGTGAAGTTGCCGCCCTGGGCACCGATGTTCTTGTCGTACGTCGAGGCGATCGCGTACCGGTAGCTCGGCATCCCGCTCACGCGCGCGTTGTCCAGGACGGCCGTCAGCGCGTTGGCACCCGTCCACCAGCCGTTACCGCCGAAGAGGCCGGTGCCCCGGTCGTACGACATCATCAGCGCGGTCGCGGCGGCGGTGCCCCGGCTCCAGGCGTTCCAGTCCGTGCGGGCCCAGCCGGTGCAGCTGATCTCCGAGCGGTCGCCGGCCTTGCCGCACGCCCGCAGCGCCCCGACGCCGGCGGTGTTCCAGTCGTCCACGTTGTACATCTGGGTCCGTTGGCCGCGCGAGCCCGAGGGGGTCTTCGTCGCACCGAGCCTGCTGCCCGACGCCCAAGTCCGGCCGCCGTCGAAGCTCCGGTCCAGCCAGACCTCGTCGCCCGCGTCGCCGTCGTCGATCGAGGCCCAACCCATGACATCGTTGTCTGAGACATGCAGTCGGATGGTGCGTCCGTAGACGGCACTGACTACGGGAACGCGTTCGGAAGTCGCCGCGGCGGGGTCGCGGGCGTCGCACTGCTTGTTGCAGACCTCCGCCGCCGCAGCCGACCCGCTTTGCGCGGCAGACACCGGCAAAGCGGTGAGGAGCAGGGAGGGAAGGAGTGACAGCGCGACCGCTGTCCAGCCTCTTGGGGATACGGACATGCGGACATCTCCTTGAAGGTGTGGGGAACCCTCCGGCACCGGTCCGTTTCGCGCACGGAACCGTCACCTGCCAGCCGACCCGATTATCAAGTACATGTCAATGCATCCGCGTCGGGGAAAGGAGGCGGAACCGCACGCCGTCCGGCTGGGAACGCGCACGTTTCCAGGACCTCGCGGTGCCGGGGCCGATACCGCCGGCTGCTCAGGCTGTGCCGGGCCTGCCCGCCGCCCAGTGCGCAGGCCGGGTCAGGGAATCCGGCAGCTTCGTGGCGGTGTTCCCCTTCGCCGCGTTCAGCTGTGCCTGGGTGAGGAAGAGAGCGCCGGTGAGGTCGGCGTCGGACAGGTCGGCGTCACGGAAGTCGGCGCCGATGAGCTCCGCCCGGCGCAGATCCGCTCCGCGCAGGTCGGCAGCGATCAGGTACGCCCCCCGGAGTTCGGCTCCGCGCAGGTCGGCGCCTTTGAGCCTGGCTCCGATGAGGTCGGCACCCCGTTGGCTGCGCTTCCTGCGCCGGGGAACCGTGGCGCGCTCGAGTTCACCGGCGCGCAGCAGCAGGGCGGCGACCCTGTCGCGGTGTGCGGACACGTCCAGATCCGCGAGTTCGTCGGCGGGCAGGTTGGTGAGGTGTTCGGTGGTGCCGAGGGCGTCGCGGAGGTCGGCGTGCATGCGCTCCGCAGCCGGCAGAGTGAGGGCTTCGGTCAGGTACCAGAGCAGTTCGTGGAGCTGCCTCATCACGGGAAAGACCTGGAACATCTGCTGCGCGGTGTCCGCGGCCGACCGCCAGTCGTGGCCGCCATAGGTTTCTTGCGAGACCTTCTGGCCGGCGCCGAAGCAGTCGTACACGGTGCAGCCGGAGAAGCCTTCGGGCCGCAGCCGGTTGTGGATGCCGCAGCGGAAGTCGTCCGCCAGATTGGGACAGGGGGTCCCCGCGTCCTTGTTGATCGCGAAGTCCGCCGACGCGGTCAGCGTAAGCGCGACACAGCAGAGTCCGAAGCAGTTCGTGCAGTCGGCGCGCAGCGCGGCCCGTTGGGTCAACGGTACGGGGGTCGGGTCGTCGTCGGGCACGTGCCTGATTCCTCCTGTGTACGGTATCCGCCAAGCTTACGGGCGTGTACGGAGCCGACGGGGCGGCCTCTGTCAGTGGGCGGGCGCACACTTGGCCGCAGAACTCTGCACCGGTGAAGGGGGCATGACGTGAGCGCGTCGCAGGAGAGGGGATTCGAGCCCGCGACCGGCGACGGACCCGCGATCCCGGAAGCCGCCGGGGCGCGTGCCGCGGAGGTACGGACCGCCTTCGAAGGGATGCTTCAGATCAGACGGCTGACCCGTGCGGACGGCGCCGATCCGGAGGGTGTTCCGGCTCCGTGGGAGCTGCACCGGCCGCTCCGCGCCGTGGCATTGGCGCTGGAGGCCGCCGGGATACCCCCGTCGGCGGTCGGCGTGTCCGGGGAGCGGACCGCCTCGGGCTACCGCGTGTGCGAGGGCGGGGCGCCCGGATCGGTACGGGTCGAGTGGGCCGGCCCGCCGGGCAGTGGAGCGGCACACGACGAGGAGGAGGCACTGACCCGGTGTGTCACGGTGCTGCGGCGGCTGGGCTGGACGGCGCTGCTGTACCGCGGGCCGCGCCGACGGCGCTTCATCGAGGTCGAACCACCGCCCGCGGCCCGTTCCTGAGGAGTCTTCCGCAGCCGCCGCGAGGGCGTTGTCAGACCCATGAGGGATGCTTGACGGTCCGACACCTCTGACCGGGAGATGCTGACATGCACCAAGCCGAAATCGCCGCGGCCCAGGCGTACGTCCGTTTACTGGCTGCCACGCGCGCCGCGCTCGCCGACCCGGCCGAAGCCCCTCTGTACATGCCGTTGCTCGCCTCCCCGATCGAGGAGGCCGACGAGGCTCTGCGGAGCGCCGGCCTCGCGGGCAACGAGGACAGGCTCTTCGCTCTCGTACGGAAGCTTCAGCCGAGCCTGACGGGTTCCGATCGCTGACAGGTTCCGATCGCTACCGGTCTCCGGCCGCCGACCGGCCCCGGTCGCGTCGGGTGTCTCGCTCCTGGGATGGGGCGTCCGGCTGTGTGGCCGGGCGCCCCTCGGAGTCACCCACCGGGGAGGGCCGTCGGCTACTGCTCGCTGTACATGAGCGAGCCGGGAGTGGTGAGCAGCTCCCCGGTCTCCAGCCAGGTCTTCAGGCCGGAGAGGATCATCGGCCAACCGCCGTACAGCTCCTCGTTGGCACCCTCGCGGAGTTCGTCGTGGGTGACGGTCAGCCGGCAGGAGTCGCCGATGGGCTCGATCTCCCAGGTGATGCGGGTCGGCCCCTCGCTCCTCACCTCGTCGCTCCAGAGCGCCACCATGCTCTGGACGAGCTTGCGCGGCGGGTCGACCTCCAGATTGTGCCCCTCGCCCAGCGGGCCGGGAGCGCCGGGAGCGCTCATCTCGAAGCGTGAGCCCTGGGTCCAGTCCGAAGTGACACGGGCGCCGAAGTTGTACTTGCTTCTGATCTCAGGATCGGTAATCGCCTCCCAGAGACGCTCGGGAGTGGTGCGGATGTAGATCTCGAAGACCTTCTCCATGGGATTCTCCAGTCGGCTCTTGAGGTCGCTGAGCCCGGCTGCCCAGGGCTCGGCGTACTTGCTCACCCACCGGTCGTGGACGAGCCGGATGGGCACCGGGTTCAGGAAGTGGAGCTTCTCCCGCCCCCGCCGTCGCGTGACGACCAGGCCCGCCGCCTCCAGCAGTTTGAGGTGCTTCATCACCGCGAACCGCGTGATCTCGAAGCGAGCCTCCAGCGCACTCAGTGTCTGCCCGTCTTCACGGAACAGCTCGTCGAGCAGACTGCGCCGCGTCGGGTCGGCCAGAGCTTTGAACACCGCGTCCATACAGCCAAGATATGTGACCTTTTGGTCACCTGTCAATGCGGCAGATTGACGGGAAGCCGTTCACGGGAGGCGATGAATTGATTCAAATCCAGAAGAAACTTGACTAGCTGCTTGACGAGCAGCAGTGCCCAAACCTAGCGTACGTTCCGGATGAAACGATTCACATCCCCGATCCTGACCGGTCGCCGGATGACTCTGCTTACGAGGTGTTCATGTCTGATGTGTCGGCCGTCAAGGCAGCTCTGAAGTCTCAGGTCATCGAGACGCCCTCCTGGGGTTACGGCAACTCCGGAACCCGTTTCAAGGTTTTCGCCCAGCCCGGTGTCCCGCGCGACCCGTTCGAGAAGCTGGCGGACGCGGCGCAGGTGCACGCCCACACCGGGGTCGCCCCGAAGGTGTCGCTGCACATTCCGTGGGACAGGGTGGAGGACTACACGGCACTGACCCGGTACGCCGAAGAGCTCGGGCTACGGATCGGTGCGATCAACTCCAATGTCTTCCAGGACGACGACTTCAAGCTGGGCTCGGTGACCCACCCGGACCCGAAGGTCCGCCGCAAGGCCACCGATCACCTGCTCGAGTGCGTCGACATCATGGACGCCACCGGCTCGCCCGACCTCAAACTGTGGTTCTCGGACGGCACCAACTACCCGGGCCAGGACGACATCGTGGGCCGCCAGGACCGCTTGGCGGAGGCGCTCGCCGAGGTCTACGAGCGGCTCGGCGACGACCAGCGGATGCTGTTGGAGTACAAGCTCTTCGAGCCCGCGTTCTACACCACCGACGTCCCGGACTGGGGCACCTCGTACGCCCATTGCCTCAAGCTCGGGCCCAAGGCCCAGGTCGTCGTCGACACCGGCCATCACGCACCGGGCACCAATATCGAGTTCATCGTGGCCTTCCTGCTGCGTGAGGGGAAGCTCGGCGCGTTCGACTTCAACTCCCGTTTCTACGCCGACGACGACCTGATGGCGGGAGCCGCCGACCCGTTCCAGCTGTTCCGGATCATGCATGAGGTGGTCAAGAACGGCGGCCTCGAGGCCGAGACCAACGTCAACTTCATGCTCGACCAGTGCCACAACATCGAGGCCAAGATCCCGGCCGTCATCCGCTCGGTCACCAATGTCCAGGAGGCGACCGCGAAGGCACTGCTGATCGACGCCGAGGCATTGGCAGAGGCTCAGCGCTCGGGCGATGTCCTCGCATCCAACGGAGTGCTCATGGACGCGTTCAACACGGACGTACGGCCGCTGCTCGCCGAGGTCCGCGAGGAACTCGGTCTGGCACGGGACCCGTTCGCGGCCTACCTCGCCTCCGGCAACCAGGAGCGCATCGCCGCCGACCGCGTCGGCGGAGAGCAGGCGGGCTGGGGCGCCTGAGCCCCGCTCCCCCGCGCCTTCATACGCCCAGCCGCACCCGCCCGCCCCCTCTTCTCGAAGGAACCCTCATGACGTCCGCGACGCACGCCGAAGTCGCCGCGCTCCTGGAGCGCGCCCACCGGATCGGCTCCGACCCCCGCAACACCAACTACGCCGGTGGCAACGCCTCGGCCAAGGCGACGGAGACCGACCCGGTCACCGGTGGCGAGGCCGAACTCCTCTGGGTCAAGGGCTCGGGCGGCGACCTCGGCACGCTGACCGAGGCCGGTCTCGCCGTGCTGCGACTGGACCGGGTGCGAGCGCTCAAGGACGTGTACCCGGGGGTGGAGCGCGAGGACGAGATGGTCTCCGCGTTCGACTACTGCCTGCACGGCAAGGGGGGCGCCGCCCCGTCGATCGACACCGCGATGCACG
The DNA here is from genome assembly GCF_042728155.1 of Streptomyces sp. NPDC060209. Lineage (NCBI taxonomy): Bacteria > Bacillati > Actinomycetota > Actinomycetes > Kitasatosporales > Streptomycetaceae > Streptomyces > Streptomyces sp. NPDC060209. The sequence goes on along the minus strand of NZ_JBHWZS010000181.1, from coordinate 7,145 downwards.
CCCTGGTCGAGGCCGCGCATGTCGACCATCTGCACCCGGACTCCGGGATCGCGCTGGCGTGCGCGGCCGACGGCGAGAAACTGACCGCCGAGTGCTTCGGCGACAAGGTGGCCTGGGTCGGCTGGCGCCGGCCCGGCTTCCAGCTGGGACTCGACATCGCCGCCGTCAAGGAGGCCAATCCGCAGGCGGTCGGTGTGATCCTGGGCGGTCACGGCATCACCGCCTGGGGCGACACCTCCGAGGAGTGTGAGCGCAACGCCCTCTGGATGATCCGTACCGCGGAGACGTTCCTCGAGGAGCACGGTAGGGCCGAGCCCTTCGGTGCCGTCCTCCCGGGCCGGGAGGCCCTGGACGAGGAGGCGCGCCGGGAGCGGGCCGCGGCCCTCGCTCCGGTGATCCGCGGGCTGGCGTCCACGGACCGCCCCCAGGTGGGGCACTTCACCGACGCGGCGCCCGTACTGGACTTCCTCTCGCGCGCCGAACACCCCCGTCTCGCCGCTCTCGGCACGTCCTGCCCGGACCACTTCCTCCGTACGAAGGTCAGCCCCCTGGTCCTCGATCTGCCGGCCGACGCACCGCTGGAGGAGGCGGTGGCCCGGCTCGGCGCGCTCCACGAGGAGTACCGGGCGGCGTACCGCGCGTACTACGAACGCCATGCGGCACCCGACTCGCCCGCGATGCGCGGAGCGGACCCGGCGATCGTGCTGGTGCCCGGTGTCGGCATGTTCTCGTTCGGCAAGGACAAGCAGACCGCCCGGGTCGCCGGGGAGTTCTACCTCAACGCCATCAATGTGATGCGCGGCGCCGAGGCCGTCTCCACGTATGCGCCGATCGAGGAGTCCGAGAAGTTCCGCATCGAGTACTGGGAGCTGGAGGAGGCCAAGCTCCGGCGGATGCCGAAGCCGAAGGCACTGGCCACGCGGGTCGCGCTCGTCACCGGCGCCGGGTCGGGCATCGGCAAGGCCATCGCGCACCGGCTCGTCGCGGAGGGCGCGTGTGTCGTCGTCGCGGACCTGAACACCGTGAACGCGGCGGCTGTCGCCGAGGAGCTCGGCGGTCCGGACAAGGCCGTCGCGGTGACGGTGGACGTCACGTCCGAGGAGCAGATCGTCGATGCGTTCAAGGCCGCCGCACTGGCCTTCGGCGGCGTGGACCTGGTCGTGAACAACGCCGGGATCTCCATCTCCAAGCCTCTGCTGGAGACTTCCGCCCGGGACTGGGACCTCCAGCACGACATCATGGCGCGCGGTTCGTTCCTGGTGTCCCGCGAGGCGGCGCGGGTGATGCAGGCCCAGAATCTCGGCGGCGACATCATCTACATCGCGTCCAAGAACGCCGTGTTCGCGGGCCCGAACAACATCGCGTACTCGGCCACCAAGGCCGACCAGGCGCACCAGGTGCGCCTGCTGGCGGCCGAGCTCGGCGAGCACGGGATCCGGGTCAACGGAGTCAACCCGGACGGGGTCGTGCGTGGCTCCGGCATCTTCGCCGCGGGCTGGGGAGCCCAGCGCGCGGCGACGTACGGCATCGAGGAGGAGAAGCTGGGAGAGTTCTATGCCCAACGTACGATCCTCAAGCGGGAGGTGCTCCCGGAGCATGTCGCCAACGCCGTCTACGCACTGACAGGTGGGGACCTCACCCACACCACCGGCCTCCACATTCCCGTCGACGCCGGAGTGGCAGCGGCGTTCCTGCGCTGACCATGTGCCACCCTGCCGCGCCCCGGACGCTGTTCCTTGAAAGACCGGGGCGCGGCTTCGCCCGGATCGGATGAGATTTTCCATGCCTGCGACTTCACGACACGACCCGGTGTTCGCCGCGGTGGACCTGGGCGCCACCAGCGGCCGGGTGATCACCGGCAGGGTCGGCGCCGACGAACTGGTGCTGACCGAGGCGCACCGCTTCGCCAATACGCCGGTCCGGCTCCCCGACGGGCTCCACTGGGACGTACTCGCCCTGTACCAGGGCATGCTGGACGGGCTGCGCGTGGCGGCGCGCAGTGGCCCCGTCGCCTCCGTGGGAATCGACACCTGGGCCGTGGACTACGGCCTCCTGGACTCCGACGGGTCACTCCTCGGCCTTCCGTTCCACTACCGCGACGGGCGTAACGCCGCCGCTGCCGAGGAGGTCATGGCCCGCTTCGACGCGCAGGAGCTGTACGACATCGGCGGACTGCAGCATCTGCCGTTCAACACGGTCTTCCAGCTGGCCGCCCACCGTTCCACGGCTCAGTGGCCGACGGCCCGGACGCTGCTGCTGATGCCCGATCTGCTGGTGTACTGGCTGACGGGGTCGGTCGGTGCGGAGGTGACCAACGCGTCGACGACCGGTCTGTTCGACGCGCGTACCGGCGGCTGGTCCGATGCGCTGATGGAGCGGCTGGGGCTGAACCGTTCGCTGTTCCCCGCCTTGCGCGAACCGGGCGCGCGTGCGGGCACCCTGCTCCCGCACGTGGCAGGGTTCACCGGTCTTCCCGGGGACACGCCGGTGACGACCGTTGCCTCGCACGACACCGCGTCGGCCGTGGCCGCGGTCCCCGCCACCGAACCGGGGTTCGCGTACGTGTCGTGCGGTACCTGGTCGTTGGCCGGTCTCGAACTGGACGCGCCGGTGCTGACGGAGGAGTCGAGGGCCGCGAACTTCACCAACGAACGCGGCGTGGACGGCACGGTGCGCTATCTCCGCAACATCATGGGGATGTGGCTGCTGGAGGAGTGCCGTCGCACGTGGGAGCACGACGGTACGTCGACGAGCCTCGCGGGTCTTCTCGCGGACGCGGCCCGTGCCCGGCCGTTCGCCGCCGTGATCGACCCGGACGATCCGGTGTTCCTGGCACCGGGTGACATGCCGTCCCGGATCGACACCGCCCTCGTCCGGACCGGACAGGCGGCCCCGGAGGGCCCCGGCGGATATGTGCGGTGCGTCCTGGAGAGCCTGGCGCTGGCCCATCGCAGGACACTGCGCGAGGCTGCGGAGCTCGCGGGCAGGGAGCTGACACGGATCCATCTGGTCGGCGGCGGTTCGCGCAACGAGCTCCTGTGCCAGTGGACCGCCGACGCCACCGGTCTGCCGGTCACCGCGGGGCCCGCGGAGGCCACCGCGCTCGGCAATGTGCTGCTCCAGGCGCGGGCCCACGGGCTGGTGGGCGGGCTGACGGAGATGCGAGGCCTGGTCGCACGAACCCAGGAACTGCGCCACTACACACCGCAGGGCGATCCGGGGGCCTGGGACCGGGCCGCGGACCGGCTGGCGGCACGCGTATAGCCGGAGCCCCCGGGGCTCTCCGCCGGCGCGGGAGGCTGGGCCCACGGGGGTCTCGCGCACGGCCGGCGGGATCCAGGAAGCGCGTCCGCGGGCTCCGGACGAAGTCCAGGAAGCTCAGCCACGGGCCCGACCGGGAAACTCAGGGCCCGGCTGGTCTCCATGGCCGCCGAACAGGGCCCGGTGAGCATCGCAGTCGACCCCGCTCGCACCTCGATGTGGGGTGGGCAGCACTGGCAGAAGCCGCTGGTCACCCCGCACGCCGAATGTCCCGTCACGATGCCGCCGGTATCGCTGTCGGGCGACTCTCCCTCGGACACCCGATCCGGCGACGGACGGCACCGCCGCCACACGACCGGAGAGATCGTGCGGGGCATCGGACCGCCCGGGCCGGACGGTCAGATCGCGGACAGGCCCAGTTCCTGGTCGCCGAGCGGCTCGAAGTGGCGGGCGACCTCGGCGGCGGTGACGTCACCGGTCTCGGCGGGGCTCCATCGCGGGGTGCGGTCCTTGTCGATGATCCGGGCACGTACGCCCTCCATCAGGTCATGTCCGGTGAAGGCCCGGCAGGAGACACGGAACTCCTGGTCGAGGGCGGCTTCGAGAGTGCTGAGCCGCCCGGCACGGCGTACGGCGGCCAGAGTGACCTTGAGCGCGGTCGGTGATGCGGTGAGGAGCGCGGCGGCGGTCTCCTTCGCTGCGGGCTCGCCGCTGTTCACCAGCCGGTCGATGATCTCCTCGACGGTGTCGGCGGCGTAGCAGTCGTCGATCCACACGCGGTGCGCGGCCAGTTCCCCTTCCGGCGCGTCGGTCGCGTACCGCAGCACGGTGTCCGTGACCTCGGCAGGTGTCGCGCTACGCGCGAGCTCGGTGGTGAGGTCGGCTAGGCGGTGAGACGGGACGAAGTGGTCCGCCAGCCCGCACATGATGGCATCGGCCGCCTCGACCGCCCGGCCGGTGAGTGCGAGGTGGGTGCCGAGCTCGCCCGGTGCCGCGGCCAGCAGGTAGGTGCCCCCCACATCGGGAACGAAGCCGATGCCGGTTTCGGGCATCGCGACACGTGAACGCTCGGTGACGATACGCACGTCGCCGTGGGCCGATACGCCCACCCCTCCGCCCATCACGATGCCGTCCATGAGGGCCACGTACGGCTTCGGGAATCGGGCGATCCGGGCGTTGAGGCGGTACTCGTCACGCCAGAAGTCCACGGAGGCACGACGGCCCGCGCGGGCGTCCTCGTAGATCGACCGGATGTCGCCGCCCGCGCAGAGGCCCCGACCACCGGCTCCGCCGATCACGACGGCGGTGACCGCGTCGTCGTCCGCGGCCCGGGTGAGAGCTTCGTCGATTCCGCGCACCATGGTGTGGGTGAGCGCGTTCAGGGCCCGCGGCCGGTTGAGGGTGATGTGCAGGATGTGGCCCTCGGTGTGCAGCAGGACGGGCTCGTCATGGTTCATGTGTGCGCTCCGGTCAGCCGTGGACGATCTCTGGGTGCCATTCTGCGACGGGTGTCACGGGGCTCCGGCGCCGGGTCTCCTGCTGATACCGCTGTGGCACTCCCGCATCACGGGCTCGACAATTGAGATCTACGGGCCGCGACGTCCAGCAGCCCCGCCGGACGACCTCCGGAGCAGGCATGACCGACTCTTCACGGCGAGCAGACGACGACGCAGCATGGCGGCTCCCGCTCGTACGGCGACGCGCCGGCGAGACGGGGACTGCTGAGCGCCTCGCCCTGAACCGGACCGGCAGCTTCGAGTGGGATCTGGACGCCCGGACCGTGGACGTCGACGAAGCCGGGCTGCTGGTCTTCGGCCTGGATTCCGCGAGCCTGGAGGAGTCGCCGTCGGCTGTGTTCGACCGGCTGGACGTGACGGACCGGGCGCGCCTGGAGACCACCATCGACGAGGCGGTCTCCGGCGGGAGCAGCTCCTACAGCGTCCACTTCCAGGTGCCCCTGGAGGACGGGACCCGCCAGTGGACGCACGTCCAGGCGCGGATCCTGCGGTCCGAGGACGGCCGGGCGCACCGTGTCATCGGTGTGGTGCGGGATGCGACGGCCGAGGTCACCCATTCGGCCTTCGTCCTGGATCTGGAAAAGCGGCGCCGCCGCCAGACCAGCATCGTCGAGCGCACCACCGCCGCGATGTCACGCGCGGTGACCGTGGACGACGTCACCGCCGCGCTCACGGGCCCGGGCGGCCTGGTCGGGATCGGTGCGGACGGGCTGGCGCTGGGGCTGGTGGAGAATTCCGTCCTCAAGATCATCGCACTGAGCGGTGACTCGGTGGAGGTTCTGGAGGGGCTGGGCTCGGGGCAGCTGGATGCGACGCTCCCCCTCGGGGACACGATCCTCAGCGGGCGCCCTCGGTTCATCACCTCACTCGGCTCACTGATCCGGCGCTATCCGGTGCTCGAACCGCACATCGGCGAGCTGAAGTTCCGTGCGGTCGCGTACCTTCCGCTGATAGCTCAGGCGCGCTCACTGGGCGGACTCGCCCTCTTCTACCGCGAACGCACGGCGTTCAGCGCGGACGAGAGGATCCTGTGTCTGGGGCTGGCCGCCATCGTGGCCCAGTCGCTGCAGCGGGCGATCCTCTTCGACGAGGAACGCGAATTCGCCACCGGGCTCCAGTCGGCGATGCTCCCCCGGCGCATCCAGGAGATCGAGGGCGGCGAGATCGCGGTCCGCTACCACGCCGCGTGGAGCGGGCGCGAGGTCGGCGGCGACTGGTACGACGTGATCACACTTCCGAGAGGCCGAATCGGCGTCGCGGTCGGTGATGTGCAGGGACACGACACCCACGCCGCAGCGATCATGGGCCAGCTGCGGATCGCCCTTCGCGCGTACGCGGCCGAGGGGCACCCCCCGGCGACCGTACTCGCGCGGGCGTCCCGCTTCCTCGCGGAGCTGGACACCGACCGGTTCGCGACGTCGACGTACGCGCAGGTGGACCTCGCCACGGGAGCGGTGCGCGTGGCGCGCGCCGGACACTTCGGGCCACTGATCAGGCACACCGACGGGCGGGTCGGTGTGCCGCAGGTGCGCGGGGGTCTGCCACTCGGGATCTCCTCGGACTTCCGGGACGAGGAGTATCCGGAGACCCGTCTCGACCTGGTGCCCGGCGAGACCCTCGTCCTGTACACCGATGGGCTCGTCGAGGAACCGGGTGCCGATGTCGACACGGGTGTCGCCGCGCTGATCCACGAGGTGAGCGACGGGCCCGATGGTGCCGAGGCGCTGGCGGACCATTTGTCGGACCGGCTGTGGGAGCGGTGGGGTTCGGGTGACGACGTGGCTCTGCTGGTCCTGCGGCGCAGCCCGGATCTCGGGTCGCCGCAGGCTCCCCGGCTGCACCAGTACATCCATCAGGCGGACCCGCAGGGACTCTCGGAGGCCCGGTCGATCGTGCGTCAGGCGCTGACGGACTGGGGCCTGGCCGGCCTGGCCGACGATGCCGAGCTGGTCACCGGGGAGTTGCTGGTCAATGTGCTGCTGCATACCGAGGGCGGGGCGGTGCTGACGCTGGAGGTGCTGCCGGAACCCGTTCGGCACATCAGGCTGTCGGTCCAGGACCGCTCGAGTGTCTGGCCGCGACGCCGCACTCCGGGCGAGACGTCGACCTCCGGGCGCGGTCTGCTGCTTCTCGACGCGGTCGCCGAACGCTGGGGCATCGAGCCCCGGGGGGAGGGCAAAGCCGTCTGGTGCGAGATCGGCCCCGCCTCCTGAATCCGGCTGCGGCTGCGGTGGGACGACACGAGGTGGCACCGCAACGGAGTCGATGTGGTGGAACGCCGCGGGGGCGCGCCACAGCGGAGTTGATGCGGGGGAACGCCGCGGGGGCGCGCCACACCGGAGTTGATGCGGGGGAACGCCGCGGGGG
>NZ_JBHWZS010000180.1:0-17323 GCF_042728155.1 Streptomyces sp. NPDC060209 | reverse complement strand
GGCCGCCGCCGTGACCCCGGGGAGCCGGCAACTACCGTTCGCAGAAGGGCTCATGTGGCAGACTTCGCAGGTGGAGCGGTCCACCTCATCTGCAACGGAGCACGTCATGACGACTGGGACACCTCAGCCCCCGATCGACACCAGCAGGCCCCACTCGGCACGCGTCTACGACTCGCTGCTCGGCGGCAAGGACAACTACCCGGTGGACCAGGCCGTGGCCGAGCATCTGCCGGCCGAGGCGAAGGCCGGGGCGTTCCAGAACCGTGCCTTCATGAACCGCGCGACGGCCTGGCTGGCCGGCGAGGGCGTCAGCCAGTTCCTCGACATAGGCACGGGGATCCCGACCGCGCCGAACCTGCATCAGATCGCCCAGGGAATCAATCCGCACGCACGGGTCGTCTACTGCGACAACGACCCGATCGTCCTGCGGCACGCGGAGGCCCTCCTGATCAGCCGGCCGGAGGGGGCCACCGACTATGTGCACGCGGACGTGCTCGAGCCCGCCACCATCATCGAGGCGGCCCGCAAGGTCCTGGACTTCGACCGCCCCATCGCCCTCTCTCTCCTGGGGCTCCTCCACTTCCTCCCCGACGACGTGGACCCGCGGGCCATCGTGCGCACGCTGGCGGCCACCCTGGCGCCGGGGAGCTATGTGGTGCTGTCCCAGGGCGCGTCGGACGTGAACCCCGAGCGCGGAGAACAGGGTGCGGCCGAGTACGGCAAGGGCGGCATCCGGCTCGCGCTGCGCACCCGCGCCGAGTTCGCCCGTTTCTTCGAGGGCCTGGACATCGTCGAGCCGGGTCTGGTGACCGCTCCCGAGTGGTTCCGTGGCACACCTGCGCCTGAGCAGGAGCTGAGCGGCGTCTACGTCGCGGTCGCCCGTATCCCGTAGTACAGGTCAGGAAGGGGACGTCCTCATGGCCCAGGGCCACCAGCACGAGGCAGCGGAGGCATTCGACGCCATCGGTGCCGATTACGAGCGGGCCTTCGCCGGCTCTCCAGCGCACCGCGACTCCCTGGACCGGCTGCTGGGGCAGCTGACCCCGCACAGCAGGATCCTGGACGTCGGCAGCGGAACGGGCCGGCCGACCGCCCACACCCTGGCGGCCGCCGGGCACGAGGTGCTGGGTGTCGATGTCTCGCCCGTCATGGTGGAACTGGCGTCCCGCCGCGTTCCCGAGGCTTCCTTCCGCTGCGCCGACATCCGTGAGGCCCCGCTGGAGGAGGAGAGCTTCGACGCGGTCTGCGTCTACTTCTCACTGCTGCAGATGTCACGTGACGAGCAGCGCTCCCTCGTACACCGCCTGGCGGGGACGCTGAGGCCGGGCGGGCATCTGGTCCTGGCGACCGTGCCGCTGGACGTGGAGGGCGTGAGCGCCGTCTTCATGGGCCAGGAGGTGCGGGTGACCAGCTTCGGCCCGGAGGCGTTCAGGACGCTCGCCACCGGTGCCGGGCTCGCTGTCGTGGACGAGGACGCCACGGTATTCACCCCGTCCCACCCGGGAGCCGTACCCGAACCCCACCTCTTTCTGCACTGCCGCCGGGAGCCGGCGCGGCCGGGAGCCTGACGCGGCGGCCCTCCTTACGGCTGCCCGCTCGCCCCGGGTTGCAGGACCTGTTCCGTCCAGATGACCTTGCCGCCGTCGTCCGTGTAGCGGGTGCCCCAGCGTTCGGCCAGTTGGGCGACGAGGAACAGTCCCCTGCCCCCCTCGTCCATGCTGGCCGCCTGGCGCAGATGGGGCGAGGTGCTGCTGCGGTCGGACACCTCGCAGATCAGTGTCCTGTCGCGGATCAGCCGTACGCGGATGGGTCCGGTGGCGTAGCGGATGGAGTTGGTGACCAGTTCGCTGAGGATCAGCTCGGTCGTGAACGCCTCCTCGACCAGATCCCATTCGGTCAGCTTGCGGGACACGTCGGAGCGGACCCGGGCGACCGCCGAAGGGTCGGAGGGCACGTCCCACTCGGCCACGTTCTCGGCGGCGAGACGGCGGGTGCGGCCGACGAGCAGCGCGACGTCGTCACGGGCCCTGGCGGGCACCAGGACGCGTAGGACGGCCTCGCAGGTCTCCTCCGGTGTCCGGTCGGGGTGTCCGGACAGGGTGTCCCGCAGCAGGTCCAGCCCTTCGTCGATGTCGCGGTGCCGGTCCTCGACGAGCCCGTCCGTGTAGAGCACCAGCCGGCTGTTCTGCGGAAGCTGTACGTCGAGGGTCTCGAAGGGCATGCCGCCGAGCCCCAGGGGCGGGCCGCCGGGCACATCCGCGAAGACGGCGTCACCGTCGGGGCTGACGATCACCGGCTGGAGGTGGCCCGCCCGCGCCATGGTGCAGCGGCCGGACGCCGGGTCGTAGATCGCGTAGAGGCAGGTGGCCCCGGTGACGCCGCCTCCCTCGGAGCCCTCGACCCACTCGTCCAGGTCGATGCGGGCCACGAGCTCGTCAAGGTGCCACAGCAGCTCGTCGGGGGGCAGGTCCAGGGTGGAGAAGTTGTGGACCGCCGTACGGAGGCGCCCCATGGTGGCGGCGGCGTGGAGCCCGTGTCCGACCACGTCACCGACCACGAGGGCGACCCGGGCGCCGGGCAGGGGGATGATGTCGAACCAGTCGCCGCCGACCCCGCCCAGCCCGCCGAGCCCGGCCTGAGCGGGGAGGTACCGGTAGGCGGCGTCGATGGCGCTCTGGTCGGGGAGCCCCTGCGGCAGCAGGCTGCGCTGCAGGGTGACCGCCACGTTGTGCTCGCGCGAGTAGCGGCGCGCGTTGTCTATGCTCACCGCGGCGCGCGCGACGAGCTCCTCCGCGACGGACAGGTCCTCGTCCTCGAACGGCTCGGGCCTCTGGGCCCGCCAGAACATGGCCACGCCGAGGATCACGCCCCTGGCCCGCATCGGGACGGCGATCAGCGAGTGGAATCCGCACTCCATGATGCGCTCGGCCCGATCCGGGTCCGGCTGCTGCCAGCCGGAGAGCTGTGTCAGATCCGCGTCCAGGACGGCTTCGCCCCTGAGCAGGCCGGCACCGATGATCGTGGTCGGCAGGAAACGGACCACCGACCCGAGCGGGTGGAGCCCCGTGTCGTCGCGGGGACCGCTGAAGGCCGAGCGGCGCAGGCCGTCGGTGGTGGCGCGGGCGGCCGTCGGTTCCTCGCCGCGCAGCACGCCCTCGGCCAGGTCCACGGTGGCGTAGTCGGCGAACCTGGCCGTGGCGAAGTCCGCCAGCTCCTCGCACGTCCGTACGACGTCCAGGGCGGTGCCGATCTCCGTTCCCGCGTCGTAGAGGAGCTTCAGCCTGCCGCGCGCCATGGCGGCCTTGCCTGTGAGGGCCTGCAGCTCCGTGGTGTCCCGCAGGGTCGTCACGCTGCCGGGCGGCCCGCCGTTCCTGTCGGTGGCCCGCTGGCTGACGGCCAGCAGGCGGTCGCCCACGGAGTGCACCTCGTCGGTCGCCATGCGTCCCGAGGTCAGCAGCCCGGTGATCACCGGGTCGAGCCCGAGCTCGGAGACGGGCGTGCCCTCGACCTCCGGAGGGAGCCCGAGGAGCCTCCGGGCCTCGTCGTTGGCGAGCAGGAGCCGCCTGTCGCCGCCGACGATGACCACGCCTTCCCGTACGGCGTGCAGAACGGCGTCGTGGTGCTCGTACATACGGGTCATCTCGGTCGGACCGAGACCGTGGGTCTGGCGTTGCAGGCGTCTGGTGACGAGCGCCGTGCCTCCCATGGTGAGCAGCAGTATCCCGGCGGCGGAGCCGAAGAGGAGGGGGAACTGGTCCTCGACGACGCCGCTGACGTTCTTGATGGTGATTCCGGCGGACACCAGGCCCACCACTTCGCCGTTCGCGCCGAACACCGGCACCACGGCCTGTACGAGCGGGCCGATGGTCCCGTCGACCTTCTCGGTCACGACACGGCCGTCGAGGGCGGGCGCCACCTCGCCGACGAACTTCTTGCCGATCCGGTCGGGCAGCGGATGGGTGTAGCGGACGGACTCGAGGTTCATGACGACGACGAAGTCGACGCCGGACCCCTTCCGTGCCGCTTCGGCCTTCGGCTGGAGCACGGCGCTGGGATCGGGGCTGTCCAGGGCGGCTTCCATGCCCGGGCCGTTCGCGAAGGCCTCGGCCACGGCGACCGAGCGGTTGCGCGCCTCGCGTTCGCTGTCCGCGCGGGACTGCAGCAGGAGCGCGGCCGCGGAGGCAGCGACGAGCAACACCACGATCGCCACCTGCAGGAGAAAGACCTGACCAGCGAGGCTTCTCATTCGGAGAAACGAACGCGGGCGGCCGTAGCGTCCGGCCATGTCCCCCTTTTTACACCCTGGTCATACGCCGGGCGAGCCGTGCGCCGCGGGCCCGGGAGCCGTGGGTGCGGGAGGGGCCTTCAGACGGTTTCGGGTTTCCTCCCGGCCCCGCCGTCCTCCCGGGCGAGCCGGTGCGGCCACCACACGCGCGGCCCGATGTCCAGGAAGAGGGAGGTGACGAGTACGGACCGTACGACCAACGTGTCCAGGAGGACGCCCAGGGCCACCGCGAAGCCGATCTCGGCGAAGGCCACCACCGGAAGGGTCCCGAGTACGGCGAAGGTGCCGGCCAGGACCAGGCCGGCCGAGGTGATGACCGCCCCGGTGGCGGCGAGCCCCGTGACCACGCCGACGCGGGTGCCCTGGTGCAGGGCCTCCTCCCGGATCCGAGTGGTCAGGAAGATGTTGTAGTCGATGCCGAGCGCGACCAGGAACACGAAGACGAAGAGCGGGAAGTCCGTCGTCTCACCGGCGTAGTCGAAGACATGGCGGAAGACGAGCGCGCTGACGCCCAGCGCGGCGGCGAAGGACAGCACCACGGTCGCGACCAGCAGCAGGGGCGCCAGCAGGGCACGCAGCACCAGCGCGAGGATGATCAGCACGACCAGCAGAACGAGGGGGATGATCAGCACGTTGTCGTGCCGGGTGGCGTCGTCCATGTCGAGTGCCGCCGCCGTGTCGCCGCCCACCCGTGCGTCGGCACCCGGGATCCGGTGCACGGCGTCGCGGACCCGTTCGACGGTCCGCTCCGCCTGGTCACTGTCCGCGGCATCGGTGAGGGTGGCCTCGAAGATGGCCCGGCCGTCCTGCACCGGGCGTGCTCCGGGTGGTACGACGAGGGATCCGGGTACGACGCCGCGGGTCCCCTCGACGGCGGTGCGCACCTGGGCGCTCCGGTCCGCCGCCGCGATGACGACGAGCGGGCTGCCGCTTCCGGCCGGGAAGTACCGGTTCTGGATCTCCTGTCCGGCGATGGAGTCCGGTTTGTCGGGGAAGGAGTCGGCGTTGCTGAGTCCGGCCGCACGCAGCTGGACGAGCCCCAGGGACAGTGCGGCGAGCACCAGGGCGGTGGCCACCCAGATCCTGCGCGGGTGCAGGGCCAGCCGCTGTCCGGTCCGCGCCCAGAATCCGTGCTCGGTGGGCTCGGAGGTGCCGAAGTGCGGGACGGCCGGCCAGAAGACCCAGCGGTCGAAGATCACCAGGAGGGCCGGGAGGAGGGTGAGCATGGCGATCAGGGCGATGGCCACTCCGATCGCGGCCACCGGACCGAGGCCGCGGGTCGAGTTCATCTCGGCGGCCAGCAGGACGAGCATGCTCAGCACAACGGTGCCGCTGCTGGCCAGCACGGCGGGCCCGGCGCGGTGCAGTGCCCGGGCCATGGCCTCGTGCCGGTCCTCGTGGCGTCGCAGCTCCTCGCGGTAGCGGGCGACGAGGAGCAGGGCGTAGTCCGTGCCGGCGCCGAAGACCAGCACGGTCAGGATGCCCGCGCTCTGGCCGTTGACCGTGAGGCCCGCGTGCGCCGCGAGCAGGTAGATGAGGGCCTGTGCGGTGAGGAGGGCCGCGACGACCGAGACCACGGGCAGCACGAGCAGTGTCGGGCTGCGGTAGGTGATCAGCAGCATGACGATCACCACGGCGAGCGCGGCGAGGAGCAGGGTCGAGTCGATGCCCGAGAAGGCGTCGGCGGAGTCGGCCGCGACCCCGCCGGGGCCTGAGATGTGGACGGTGAGCCCTCCCCCGCCGCGTCCCACGATGTCCCGTACGGAGTCGACGGCGGGGCCGATCCGCTCCCAGCCCTTCTCGTCCATGGTGATGGGCACGAAGATCTGGGCGGCCGCGGGAGCGGTCTTCCGGTCGTAGAGCGGGCCCCGGGTCTCCTCACCCCGTACGCCGTGGGCGCGCAGGGTCATGAGCTGCCGCTTGTCCTCGGCGATCCGGTCGCGGTCCGCCCCGGTCAGGCCGTCCTCGCGTGCGTACACGACGATGGCGGTGATGATCTCGGGCCGGAATTCCTTGGATTCCTCCCAGACCTGCGTGGATTCGGCGCTGCTCGGAAGCCAGGACGCGGCGTCGTTGTCCTGGGCACCCATGAGTTTGCCGGCGAGCGGTGCCGCCAGGACGAGGACGAGGACCCAGAACACCACGACGAGCCATTTGGTGCGGCGTCCGCACAACAGCCGGGCCACTTCGCGCATGCCACTCCCGCCCCTTCGTCCTGTCCCCCGGCGGCGAGAGTAGGGGGACGAGGGCGGGCCGGGTCCGCGACATGCCGTGGGCGCCCGGCCGAGGGACTCGGTCGGAGCATCGTCGCCCTACGGCCGGGCCGGGCGGCCGAAGCGCACCCTGACTCCGGGCGAGTACAGCACGCTCAGCGGTTCGCCGACGGGCGCGGGCAGTCCCGCCGCCACCACCAGGCTCTCGTCGCACTCGAGTAGCTGTGCGCGGTGCAGGGGCCAGCGGGGGTGTGCGTTCGGGAGGTACATCGGGCGCCCGTGGAAGGTGCTGTGCATGCCCCAGCGCGCGGTGAGGAAGTGTTCGAGCTCGCTGGGCGCATCGATGCGCCCGCCGGTGCGCAGCACGATCCGGCTGTGGGCGCCCCGGGGCCCGGGCAGACGCCGTCCGCTGGTGTAGGTGAGGGTGTCGCCCTCGCGCCGGATCCCCATCCGGGACCACACGTACGGCAGCCGGAAGGCGGCCCGGGCCACGGCCACGGGGATCAGCCTGGAGGCGTCCAGCGAGCGGAAGACCACCCCGCGCCTGCCGTGCGCGTCCCGCGAGTACAGCCGGACATTGGTCTCGGGGAAGGTACCCAGGTAGGGGATGCCGGGGAGCCGGAACCATCCGACACGGTGCATCCGGAAGGCGACGAGTCCGACGTAGGTGACTCCGTCCAGGGTGTCCGGCACGGTCCCGGCGGGCAGGAGCGGCGCCACGTCCCCGGGGTCGGCCGCCCAGTGCAGGAACGCCAGGTCCAGCCAGGACTGTGTCATGAGCGGGTTCATCGCCGGGTGCGGCGGGTCGGGGGTGACGGGCTGCGGCGTAAGGGGTGTGGGCGGCACCCGGACAGGATGGCAGAGCGGGCGGGAACTCCGGTACGGGAAGCGGCTACTGCAGGGCGTGCACCGCGGCGCCGAACAGCGGGGGCAGCCGGTGCGCGGCGGGCACGATCAGCCCGGCGGTCAGCGGATGCCCTGCCGCGCCCAGCAGGGCTCCGGTCAGCAGACGGTGACGCCGTGTCAGCCGTGCCCACCGGGCGGGGTAGGCCTCGGGCCGTCCCGCCACGAGGCAGTCGACCGCCGCCGACGCGGTCGCCGCCGCCAGGGCGATGCCCTCGCCGGTGAGTGCGTCGACGTATCCCGCCGCGTCACCGGCCAGCAGGACCCGTCCAGCTCTCGGGGCGCTCGCGTTCTGCCGCAGGGGGCCGGCGCCGCGAACCGGTCCGGCCTCCAGGCCCCGGAGCGTGCGGGCCAGCGCGGGAAAGGCGGAGAGGTGCTCCTCGTGGGAGCGCCGGTGAGTGCTCAGCACGGCGACACCCACCAGCTCCTCCCCCACCGGCGTCACGTACGCCTCGCCCTGGCGCGACCAGTGCACTTCCACGAAGTCCGTCCAGGGCGCGATCCGGTAGTGACGGCGCAGCCCGTACCGGCGCGGTGCGGAGCAGGGGCGCTCGAGGCCGAGCGCGCGGCGCAACGGTGAGTGCAGGCCGTCGGCGGCGATCAGCCAGCGAGCCGTCAGCCCCGCCGCGGTGACGCTGTCCTGCCCTTGCCGCACCTCCTCCGCCCGACCCGTGACGACGCGCACCCCGAGCTCCCGGGCCCGCCGGTGCAGGGCGGTGTGCAGCTCGGTGCGCCGGACACCGAGCCCGAGGTGGCCCCGGAAGGCCGCCTGCGCCTGGCGGGTGCCCTCGATGTAACGGATCCCCCGGAGTTCTCTGCCTGCCGGGGTCACCCCCAGCGCGCTCAGGGCCGCCACTCCGCTGGGCATGATCCCCTCGCCGCAGGCCTTGTCCACGGGCGTGGACCGGGGTTCGACCACGACGGCCTCCAGACCGGCCGCGGCGGCACGGATGGCCGCGGCGAGGCCCGCCGGTCCACCGCCCGCCACCAGGATGTCGATCACGCGGGTGCGTCCGCTTCCGCGAGGCGGGCCAGCGCGCCGTCCTCGCACCGAATCCGTACGGCCATGAGCGCCGCGTTGAGCACGGTGAACAGGACGGCGGTCACCCAGGCGCCGTGGACCAGCGGCAGAGCCGCCCCTTCGGCGGCGACCGCCACGTAGTTGGGATGGCGCAGCCACCGGTAAGGGCCGCCGGTCACCAGGGGCAGGCCCGGGACGACGATGACGCGGGTGTTCCAGCGGCGCCCCAGTGTGCGGACGCACCACCAGCGCAGTCCTTGCGCGGCGGCCACCACCGCCACCATGGCCCAGCCGAACCAGGCCGGGAACGGGCGGTCGGCCAGCCAGGCCTCGGCGAGACAAGCGGCCAGCAGCGTGGTGTGCAGGGCCACCATCACCGGGTAGTGCCCGCGGCCGGCTTCGGTGCCGCCGCGGGCGAGGCTCCAGCGGGCGTTGCGCAGCGCCACCGCGAGCTCGGCGACGCGTTCGGCGGCGACGGCCAGCACGAGGGCCGTGTACCAGATCATGCGTTCCTCCGGACTACCAGCGCAGCAGCACCAGTTCGCAGCAGAAGCCGGGACCCATGGCCATCAGCAGGCCGGGCGTCCCCGGCTCGGGCCTCCGCTGCTCCATGGTGTCCCGCAGGACGTGCAGGACCGAGGACGAAGAGAGGTTGCCGGTCTCGGCCAGCGAACGCCAGGTGACGTCGAGGGCCCCCTCGGGGAGGGACAGGACGTCGGCGACGGCCTCCAGGACCTTGGGTCCTCCGGGGTGGCTCACCCAGCGGGCGACGTCCTTGGGTTTCAGCCCGTGCTGTTCCAGGAAGCCCGTGACGTCCTCGCCGAGATACCGGCGTACGACGTCGGGGACGGCCGGGTCGAGCACCACGCTGAAGCCGGAGCTCCGGATGTCCCAGCCCATGACGTGTCCGGTGTCCGGGTACAGGCGGCTGCGGGTGTCCACCACCTCGGGACCGTCCACCGGCGCCCCGCGGCCGCCGCCGACGAGAACCGCGGCCGCGGCGCCGTCTCCGAACAGGGCGGTGGCGACCAGGTTTGCGGGGCTAGCGTCGTCGCGCTGGAAGGTCAGGGAGCAGAGTTCGACCGAGACCAGCACGGCCACCTGTCCGGGCCGGCCGAGCAGGTAGTCGTGCAGCCGCGCCACCCCGGCTGCCCCGGCGACGCAGCCCAGCCCGAAGACGGGGAGCCGCTTCACATCGGGGCGCAGGCCGAGTCGCCCGACGAGCCGTGCGTCGATGGAGGGCGCCGCGATCCCCGTGACCGAGGTGAACATCAGCAGGTCCACGTCGGCGGGCCGCAGCCCGGCCTTGCGCAGGGCGCCGCGAACGGCTTCGGCGCCGAGGTCGACGGCCTCGGCGATGAACACGTCGTTCGCCGCACCGAAGCCGTCCAGTTCGCCGTAGCGCTCCAGAGGCAGCACCGTGTTCCGGGTGCGCACGCCCGCGTTCGCGTGGATCCGGTCCAGCACCCGCCGGTCGGCCCCTGCGGGCAGACAGGTGCGCGCCACCATGTCGGTGACGGCGCGCTGGGTGTGGCGGTGCGGCGGCAGGACTCCGTGCACAGCCGCGATCCGGGTCACCCTGGCCACCGCTTCGGAGAAGTCATGCCCCACATCCTGCCCACAGAGCGGGGCAAATCGGAGCACATGTGACGCGCGGCTGCCGTGTTCGTGCACCCCGGGGTCCATACGATCGCCTCGTGGACATCACGGACCGGCCGCCGGTACCCGCTCACGCACGAGGTCTGCGGCACTCGCCGGCGGGGCTGCTGCTGTCCTGCCATCCGGGCCCGGTCGCGGCGGTGACGGTGCTGGTCACTGCACTCGCCGTCAGCTCGGGGCCGGGGAGCGGCCGTTGGGCTCTGGTCGCCGCCGCCGTGCTGACCGGGCAGCTCTCGGTGGGCTGGTGCAACGACGCGTTCGACGCCGTCCGCGACGCCGAGGCCGCACGCCCGGGGAAGCCGGTGGCCCGGGGCGCGGTGGGTCCGGCCGCGGTGTGGGGCGCGGCGTTCACCGCGCTGTCCCTGTGCGCGGTGCTGTCGCTCGCGTGCGGCGCCGCGGCGGGTGCCGCGCATCTGGCCGGGGTCGCCGCGGCGTGGGCGTACAACCTGAAGCTCAAGGAGACGGTGCTGTCCTGGCTGCCGTACGCGATCGGCTTCGGCAGCCTTCCCTTTCTGGTCGCCCTGAGCCTGCCCGGAAGCCCGTGGCCCGCGTGGTGGGCGGTGGCGGCGGGGGCGCTGCTCGGTGTCGCCGCCCATCTGGGCGACGTGCTGCCGGACATCGAGGCGGATCTGCGGGCGGGCATCCGCGGCCTGCCCCAGCGGCTGGGCCCGGCCCGCACCCGGCTCCTGCTGCCCCTCCCGTTGGTGGCGGCCACCGCGGTGCTGGTCCTGGGGCCGGTGGGGGCACCGGGCGGACGGGGTGTCGCCGTCCTCTCCGGGGTCGCGCTCTGCGCCGTGGTGGCGACGACGGCGTGCGCCGGCCCACGGCCGGTGAGGACCTGGCGCAAGGCGGCGCTCGCGGGGACCGTGGTGGTGGCCTCTGCCGATGTGGCGCTGTTGCTGGCACGGGGCGCGGAGATCACCTGACGGCCCGTACGGACGACGTGCCGTCCGTACGGGCCGTGTGCCGTGACTGCTACTGGCCGGCGAGACCGGTGTGCGCGATACCTCGCACGATCTGCCGCTGGAAGAACGCGAAGACGATCAGGAGGGGCGTGCCGGCGATCACGAGCGAGGCCATGATCTGGGCGTACCGCACGCCGAAGGTCGACTGGACGTTCACGAGGCCGACGGGCAGGGTCATGCCGCCCGGGTCGGTGGTCACGAGGAACGGCCACAGGAAGTTGTTCCAGGTGGAGATGAAGGTGAAGATCGCCACGGCGGCCAGCACGGGCCGGGACAGCGGTATGACGATCGTCCAGAACACCCGCCAGCGGCCGGCGCCGTCGACGAAGGCCGCCTCCTCCAGTTCCCGAGGTACGCCTTCGAAGAACTTCACCAGGATGAACACCATCGCGGGCACGGCGACCTGGGGCAGGATCACGCCCCAGTAGGTGTCGACGAGACCGAGCTGGACCATCTCCCGGAACAGAGGCGCGATGAGAACCTGCGGGGGCACCATGATTCCGGCGAGCACCAGCCCGTAGAGCAGCCGCCGGCCGCGGAAGTCGGTGCGGGTGAATCCGTACGCGGCCATCGCACATGTCACGACGGTCAGCAGGGTGGTCATGACGGAGATGTACGCCGAGTTCATGAGCCAGACCATCAGGTCGCCGGATTCCCAGACCTTGCTGTACGCGTCGAAGGTGACGCGCGAGCCGATCCAGGAGAGCGGTGTCCTCGTCGTGTCGCCCTCCGGCTTCAGTGAGGTGGCGACGGCCCAGGCGAGCGGCAGGAGCCAGGCCGCCGTGAGGAGCAGGGCGATGACGAGCAGGACGATCCTGCCGCGGGTCCAGCGCGGGCGGCGGCCCCCCGCGTCGGCGGACCGCTCGGAGCGTGGGGCGGGGCTGGTGGTGACGGTGGTGGAACCGCTCACTTCGCGGCCTCCTCAGCTCGGCGCCGGGACAGCAGCGGCTGCACCAGGGAGACGGTCAGGATCAGGGCGAAGAAGATGTACGACACGGCCGAGGCGTAACCGATGCGGTAGCCGGTGAAGCCCTGCTGGTAGACGTACTGGAGGATCGGCCGGGTCGACTCGTCGGGACCGCCGCCGGTCATGATGTAGACCTGGTCGAAGATCTTCAGTGAGGCCAGCACCTGGAGGACAACGACCAGTCCCGTGGTGCGCCGGAGCATCGGCAGGGTGATGTGCAGGAGCCGCTTGCCGGCGCCCGCACCGTCCAGTTCGGCGGCCTCGTACAGATGCGGCGGGATGGCCTGGAGGGCGGCGAGGTAGAGCAGGAAGTTGAAGCCGACGGTCCACCAGACAGTGGTCGCCACGATGCTGAGCATGGCGTACCGCTCGTCGGTCAGCCAGCCGATCTCCGGCGTCAGCCCGACGGCGGCGAGCAGCTGGTCGGCGAGGCCGAAGTCGGACGGCAGGATCATGTTCAGGAAGAGCAGGCAGACGACGCCGGACGGCAGCAGGAACGGCGCGAACCAGCTGAGCCGCCACAGCCACTGCACCACCCGAAGCTGGTGGGCGAGCAGCGCCAGCACGAGGCCGACGACGACGAGCGGGACGGTGGACAGGACCGTGAACCAGACGGTGTTCCACAGCGAGGACCACACCTCGGGGTCGCGCACCGCCTCGGCGTAGTTGTCGAGGCCGACGAACTCCCCTCCGGAGCCGGTGATGTTCTCGCTGGTGAGGCTCATGCCCAGGCCGGATATGAGCGGCCAGATCAGGAACGCGGCGTACACGAGGAGGAAGGGCGCGATGAACACCAGGCCGTGTTCGGTCCACTTCCGGTGCACGGTGCGGGCCGGCCGCCCGGCCGTGCCCTCGGCGGGCTTCGTCACGGGTGCCGGCGCCGCCGCGGTGGTGGAGGTCATGACGCGGCTCCCGGGAGGGGGTTGCGGGTGTCCAGGAGTGTCCGCAGCCGGGCCTTCGCCTCGGTCAGGGCGTTGCGCGGGCTCCGGGAGCCGGTGAGGACCCCGGAGAACACGGCGCCGAGCTCGATCCACAGCCGGGAGGCGGAGCCGGCGAACCACGCGGGTTCGTCGAGCGCCACGTCGTCGATCACCGTGCGGTATTCGGACTGCGGCTTCAGGGCGAGGTAGGCCGGGTCGTCGAGCACCGGCAGGTAGGCGGGCACGTGCCCGCCCTCGGCCCAGGCCACGGAGTGCTTCAGCATCCAGGCGACCAGGGTGTGGGCGGCCTCGTTCGGGGCGCCGCCGCGGTCGTCCTGGTGCGGCAGGACGAAGGCGTGGCAGTCGGCCTGCGTGGCCGCGGTCCCGAAGAGCGCGGGGATGCGGGTCATGGAGAACGGGAGCCCGGTGGCCTTGAACGTGGAGATCTCCCACTCACCGTTGAGGTGGAACGCCGTCTTCCCGCCGTTGAAGACGCCGACGGACCCCGGGTAGTCGACACGGCGCACCATCAGCCCTTCCTCGATGAGCCGGGCCAGGTACTCGAGCACCCGCAGCGCCTTGGCGTCGTCGAGCGCGAGCCGCTTCCCGTCCGCGGAGAGCACCGTGCCGCCTGTCTGCGCGTAGAAGCTGGAGAAGAGGCGCCAGGGGGTGATGCAGTCGGGCCCGAGCGTCTCGGTCACCAGACCCGGCTGCCCGGTCGCCTTCTTCGCGGCACGCAGCGCGTCGGCGAACTCGTCCGCTCCGCTGATCGGCTTGAGCCGGCCGCCCGACATGAGCCCGGCCTTCTCACAGATCTCGGTCTGGTAGTAGAGGACGAAGGGGTGGGTGTCGAGCGGGACGGCGTACTGCTTGCCGCCCACCTGTCCCCGGCGCCAGATGTCCGGAGGGAAGTCCTTCTCCCGCACGCCGTGTTCGGCCAGCAGGTCGAGGTCGAACGGGTCGAGGAGCCTGCCGGGGGCGAAGCCCGCGAGCCGGGCGAGGTGGAGGGCGGCGAGCTCGGGGGCCCTGCCACCGGCGCCGGCCATGCCGAGCTTGGTGTAGTACGGGGCGCCCCACTGCAGGGTCGAGGCTTCCAGGGCGATGTCCGGGTGCCCGGCCCGGAAGTCGTCCAGCATTCCCTGCATGTTGACGCCGTCGCCGCCGCCGAACAGATGCCAGTACCGCAACAGGGTCTGTCCCGGGCCTGCGGCGGTTGCGGGCGCGGCGCAGCCGGACAGGGAGCCCAGGGATCCGGCGGCGGCAAGGGCACCGGCACCGCCCGCGAGGGCCCGGCGCCGGCTGAGGAGGGGTGGTTGCATGGCGGCTCGTCTCGACTCGTCTCTGAGGTACGGGGACGCGTGAAGAGAAGGCAGAACGTTCGATATTTCGACGCCTGCCCGTCACTTCGGACGGGACCGTAGGCCCGGGGAAACGCGGCGTCAATGACTCGCGCTGAAATTGCGAACAATGTTCGACATCACGAACGAATGACCCCTTCGGCACCCCCGGACCGACGGTGGGAACGCACGCGCACGGGCATACGCGAGGAGATATCGCGGGGATGAGCGCACATTTCTTACTGGGGGGTAGGCCCGCCCGGCATCCTTGCTATACCTTCCGTCTAACAAGCGGGACGGATGGCTGCCCGGCCGGGGCCGGCGCCGGTCCTTTGCTGCACGCTGCCGCCATCTCCGTTCGGCAGCACGGCATATGACGATCCGTCACTAACAACGCGCATGTGACAGCACCAGGGACATCGCTGACGAACCGAGGAGCCGCACCATGGCAAGCAGCACCGTTCGACCGGATGCAGAGGACCGGTCGCCCGAGGACCACCTCACCCGTCGCCTGCTCGAATCGGCCGCCACGCTGGCCTACGACCCGGCCACCGAGGTCGACTGGGACACGCCGCTGGACAAGGAGTTCCACGGCGCGAGCCCCGAGTGGAGCACCCTGTACGGCACCGCGTACTGGGGCGAGCTGACCGAGGCGCAGCGCAAGGAACTGACGCGCCAGGAAGCCGCTTCGGTGGCCAGCACCGGCATCTGGTTCGAGATGATCCTGCAGCAGATGGTCCTGCGCGACGTCTACGCGAAGGACCCCACGAGCGCGGACGTCCAGTGGGCACTGACCGAGATAGCCGAGGAGTGCCGGCACTCCATCATGTTCGCCCGCGGCGCTCAGAAGCTGGGCGCCCCGCCCTACCGGCCGCACCGGCTGGCGGTGGAGCTGGGCCGGGCCTTCAAGACACTCGCGTTCGGCGAGGCGGCGTACGCGGCGATCCTCGTCGCAGAGGAGGTCCTCGACGTCATGCAGCGCGACTGGATGCGGGACGAGCGGGTCGTGCCCTTCGTCCGCACCATCAACAACATCCATGTCGTCGAGGAGTCCCGGCACATGAAGTTCGCCCGCGCCGAGACCCGCAAGCACCTCAGCGGCGCGGGCCCCGTGCGACGCCGGATCAACGCGCTCGTCATCGCGATCGCGTCGTACGTCATCGTCACCAGCATGGTGAACAAGGACGTCTACGCCAACGCCGGACTCGACGGGAAGCGTGCCCTCGGCGAGGCGAAGGCCAACGAGCACCACAAGTCGATGATGCGCTCCAGCTGTTCGGGCCTCATGGACTTCCTGGCCTCGGCCCGCCTGCTCACCAAGCCCGCCCTGATGTTCTACAAGCGTGCCCATCTGATCTGAGCGGACGACATGACCTACGCCATCACCCAGACGTGCTGCAGCGACGCCACCTGTGTCTCGGTGTGCCCCGTCAACTGCATCCATCCGACGCCGGAGGAACCCGACTTCGGCCGGACGGAGATGCTGTACATCGATCCGAAGTCCTGTATCGACTGCGGTGCGTGCGCCGACGCCTGCCCGGTGGAAGCGGTTTTCCCGGTGGACAGCCTCCCCGCCGCACAGCGGGAGTACGGCCCGCTCAACGCGGCGTACTTCGCGGACCGGGAGACCGAACAGGACCCCGAGGGGCCCAACTTCCACGTGTGGGGAGAACCGTCCTTCAAGCGCAGCCTGCCGTCGGACTTCGCGCCGATCCGCGTCGCGGTGGTGGGCACCGGACCGGCGGGGATGTACGCCGCCGAGGACCTGCTGCTGCACACGAGCGCCGAGGTGACGCTGATCGACCGGCTGCCCGTCGCGGGCGGGCTCATCCGCTACGGCGTGGCGCCCGACCACCTGTCGACGAAGAAGGCCGGCGAGACCTTCGCCAGGTTCCACACACATCCGAGGGTGCGCATGCACCTCGGCCTGGAGGTGGGCAAGGACATCACCCCGGAGGAGCTCGCCGCGCACCACGACGCGGTGATCTACGCCGTCGGCGCGCCGGCCGGCCGACGGCTCGGAATTCCCGGCGAGGACCTGCCCGGCAGTATCTGCGCGACGACGTTCGTCTCCTGGTACAACGCCCATCCCGACGTCGCTCCGGACGCCGTGGACCTGTCCGCGGAGCGGGTCGTCGTGGTCGGCAACGGAAACGTCGCCCTCGACGCGGCGCGGATCCTGGTCTCGGACCCCGACGCACTGGCAGCCGGCGACATCGCCGGCCATGCGCTGGAGGCCCTGCGCGCCGGCTCGGTGCGCGAGGTGGTGCTGCTGGGGCGGCGGGGGCCCGAGGACGCGGCGTACACCAGGTCCGAGCTGCTCGCGCTGAGACATCTGGCCGGCGTGGAACTGGTCGTCGACGACCACGACCCACGGACCGGTGCGGCGATCGACGCCGCGGGGCCGGGCGACAGGGCCGCACTGCTGCAGGGCATCGCCCGCGAGACGGTGGACTGGTCGCACCCGCCGTCGGCGGGACGTCGCATCGTGTTCCGCTTCCACTCCGCGCCCGTGGAGGTGCTCGGTGACGGCGCAGTCGCTGCCGTCCGGGTCACGGACGGCGCCGGGAGCACGAACGGTCGGGAGATCCCCGCCGGCCTGCTGCTGCGGGCCGTCGGTCAGCGCGGACTGCCGGTCACCGGGCTGCCGTTCGACGAGGCGGCGGGCACCGTGCCGCACGAGGCCGGCCGGGTGACGGGTCTGCCGGGAACGTACGTCGTCGGATGGATCAAGCGTGGTCCCTCGGGCGGCATCGGAGCCAACCGGACCTGCGCCGCGGAGACCGTGGGCACTCTGCTGGACGATGCCGTCGGCGGTGCGCTGCCCGCCCCGGAGCACGGGGCGAAGGCGTTCCAGCGGCTCGCGCGGCGCCGTAACCGGCGGATCGTGGACGCCCGCGGCCTGGCGGAGATCGAGCGCGCCGAGCTGGCCCTGGGGCGCCGCGACGGCCGTCCCAGGGTGAAACTGGCTACGGTTCCCGAGCTGGTGGCCGCGGCCAGGAGCGGCCGTCGGCGGATTCCCGGCTGAACGATCCCGCCCGGCCCGCTGAAGG
>NZ_JBHWZS010000179.1:0-17567 GCF_042728155.1 Streptomyces sp. NPDC060209 | reverse complement strand
GGCAGAAGCCCGGGGCCGTCGCCATTCCACGGAGCCGGTCCGTCGCCATTCCACGGAGCCGGTCCGTCGCCCTCCCACGGAGCAGGTCCGTCGCCCTCCCACGGAGCCGGTCCGTCGCCCCGTCCTCCCGCACCGCGGGGAATCGGCGGGCGGGCCGGTCCGGGCAGGTCCGTCCAACAGGCCGCGCAGCCAGGCGGACGCGTCGTCAGCGCTTGCGGGGCTTCCTCCGCCACCAGCTCCGGCTTCGCACCGCTTCCCGGTCAGGTCCCGGCGTGGGCGCTGAAGCCGCCGGCTCAGCGCCCTGCGCCGCCGCCGATTCCCGCACAGCGGTCCTGATGCGGTCGAAGGTCGCTATCCGGTTCTGCTTCTCACCGGTCAGGACGAGCCCGATACAGACCAGCTTGAAACTGTCTCCCCCGAGCTCCGACCCCACGAAGACCGGAGCACCGGCGCATCCCTCGGGCACGGTGGAGTCCCAGCGGACATGGCCGTCGTCCCCGCGTGCCACCTGACCCACGATGACGGCCTGCAGTCTCTCGCCGCCCGTCTCCCCCACGTCGTGGCCCAGGATGTACGCCGTCCGAGGCTCGGCCCCGATCCGGGCGATGTCCTCGTGGTGCGCGGCCAGACCGTCGGTGATCTCGTCCGTCGCCCAGCTCCACCCCTTGCGCTTGCCGTGGGCATGGAGCCCCGCCGTGGGCATAACAGCGACACCCAGGTCACCGAGGACGGTCCACCCGTCGGCGAAGTCCGTCAGGAGGAGCTTCTCCGCGCTCATCACGGGTTCGCACAGCTCGGGTCGCAGCGTCAGCTCGCCCAGGTCGTAGCGCGTCAGCTCCGCCGCCGTCACGAGGTACTGCCTGATGATCTCGGAGTCGGGCGTGGAGTCGACGAGATCGTTGAACCAGAAGGCGGTTCCGTGGTGCCGGTCCGTGTGCGCCTGCTGGAAGGGCAGTGTCGAACGGCCGGCGTTGGCCATGACGGCGTTGATGATCGCGTCGTGGTAGACGCTCGATTCGGGCATAGCCGCGGACTCTACCGAGCCGTGCGGGCGGGCGGGCGGCCAGGATGCCGCCCGCGGGGACCAGCCTGCGGCACCCTTGCTTTTACGGGCCGCAGCGGTCCCGCCCGCACCGTCAGCCGGCGCCGCCCGGCCTCGGGAGCGGCTTGCCGTACCAGAGCTCGATCAGACGCGCCGCGATCGAGACGCCGAACGGGGGCAGCACCTCGCCGGAGTCGAAAGCGGCCGTCAGGTCCTCGCGGGAGAACCAGCGGGCCTCCTCGATCTCCTCGCCGTCCACGTTGATCTCCGAGGACGTGGCGCGCGCCATGAAGCCGAGCATCAGGCTGGACGGGAACGGCCAGGGCTGGCTGGCGATGTACTCGACCTCGCCGACGGTGACGCCCGCCTCCTCGAACACCTCGCGGGCCACGGACTGCTCGATCGACTCCCCGGGCTCGACGAACCCGGCGAGGGTCGAGAACCGGCCCTCGGGCCAGTGCACCTGGCGTCCCAGCAGGGCACGGTCCTGGTCGTCCGTGACCAGCATGATCACGGCGGGGTCGGTCCGCGGGTAGTGCTCCGCCCCGCAGGCCTGGCAGCGGCGGATGTGCCCGGCCGCCGCGATGACTGTGCGCTCGCCGCAGCGTGAGCAGAAGCGGTGCAGCCGCTGCCAGTTCTCCAGGGCCACCGCGTGCACCATCAGACCGGCGTCGCGTGGGCCGAGGAGCATCCCGGCCTCGCGCAGACCGGCGGGCCTTGCGGACTGGTCCATGCGGCCCGGAAGCGAGTCCTTCTGGAGCGCGAAGTAACGGACGCCGTCCTCGTCGGTGCCCAGGAAGTAGCGGTGGGTCTCGGTGACCGGCGCCTCGAAGGCGGGCGTCATGACGAGCTCGGTACCGCCGTCGGGGGTGTCGTCGATGAGCGCCTGACCCCCGGAGACGACGAAGACTCTGGTGCTCGGGTGGCTCCAGGCCGCGGCGAGCCAGGCCTCGTCGAGCCGGTGGTGCGCGGCGCGGTCGATGCCGCTGGGCGCGGTGAGACCGATCGGGCGGTCTGCGGTGGCGTTGTCGAAGGTGCTCACAGGTGCTTCCTACTCCCCCGGGGGTGGATCGGGCGTTCAGAGATTCAGCGGAGTGCGTCGGCCAGCTCGCCCCACAGATGGGCGGTGGTCTCCACGCCCTTGAGGAGGAGGTCGAGCTCGACCTTCTCGTCGGGGCCGTGCCAGCCGTCGGACGGTACGGAGATACCCAGGAAGAGGACGGGTGCGCCGAGCACGTCCTGCAGGTCGGCGGCGGGGCCCGAACCCCCCTCGCGGGTGAAGAGGATCTTCGTCCCGAAGGCCCGTCCCATGGCGCGCGCCACCGCCTGGAGGGCGGGGTGGTCCAGGGGCGTCAGACAGGGGCGGGTGGCGGGGGCGAAGGTGATCCGGTGGCGGACACCCGCCGGGATCCGGGCCTCGGCCCAGGTGCGGACCGCTTCCTGGATCCGTTCCGGGTCCTGGCCGGCGACCAGTCGGAAGCTCAGCTTCACCAGGGCGGACGAGGGGATGACGGTCTTGCTGCCCGCGCCCTGGTAGCCGCCTCCGATGCCGTTGACCTCGGCGGTGGGGCGGGCCCAGACACGCTCGAGGGTGGAGTAGCCGGCCTCACCGGCGGTGGCCCGCGAGGCCGCCGTGCGCAGCCAGGTTTCCTCGTCGAAGGGCAGCTCGGCGAAGAGAGCGCGTTCGGTCTCGGTGAGTTCGGCGACCCCGTCGTAGAAACCGGGGACCGCGACCCTGCCCTCCGTGTCGTGGAGAGCGGCGACCAGGCGCGCGAGCGCGGTCGCGGGGTTGGGGACGGCGCCGCCGAACGACCCGGAGTGGATGTCCTGGCCGGGGCCGTGCAGCTCGATCTCGCATTCCGCGAGACCGCGCATGCCGGTGCAGACGGTGGGGGTGTTCTCGTCCCACATGCCGGTGTCGGAGACGATCACGGCATCGGCCGCGAGGCGGGCGGCCCGCTCCTCGGCCAGCGCGCGGAAGTGCGGCGATCCGGACTCCTCCTCGCCCTCGACCAGGAGCTTGAGGTGGACGGCGGGAGTCGTTCGGCCGGTCGCGGCGAGGTGGGCGCGGACGCCGAGTGTGTGGAAGAACACCTGGCCCTTGTCGTCGGCCGCGCCGCGTCCGTACATCCTGCCGTCGCGGATCACGGGCTCGAACGGGTCGGTGCTCCAGCCGTCCTCGCGTGCCGCGGGCTGCACGTCGTGGTGGCCGTAGACGAGGACGACGGGTGCGTCCGGGTCCTCTGACGGCCACTCGGCGAAGACCGCCGGGGCTCCGGGCGTCTCCCAGATCTCGGTGACCGGGAAGCCGGTCTCCGCCAGCTTGCGGGACAGCCACTCGGCGCTGCGCCGTACGTCCCCGTCGTGCTCCGGCTGAGCGGATACGGACGGGATGCGCAGCCACTCGGCGAGGTCGTCGAGAAAGGCTGTGCGGTGCTGCTCGGTGTACGTACGGACGGCGCTGTCCGGGGTGTCGCTCATGGTTATGAGCCTATCGGCCCTGCGGAGGTGGCTCGTCCAGCAGGAGCTTCTCCAGCTCCTCCCGGCCCGGCAGCCCGGTGGGACGGGACGTCTCCCCGGTACGCACGTAGAGGAAGGTCGCGGTGACCGCTTCCAGCGGCAGCCCGTGCAGTTCTGCCCAGGCCAGCCGGTAGACGGCGAGCTGGAGCGGGTCGGCCGTGCGGTGCCGGGTGGTCTTCCAGTCGACGATCTCGTACGTGTCACCCGTGCGGTAGACCGCGTCGATCCGGCCGCGGATCACCCGGCCCCCGAGCGCGATCTGGAACGGTGTCTCGACGCGGTACGGGGTGCGCCGGGCGTACGCGGTGCGCTCGAAGGCTTCCTTGAGCTCGGCGAGGTCCCGCTCGTCGGCGATCTCCGCGTCGTTCTCGTCGCCCCCGGGGAGTTCGTCCGGTCCCAGCATGGGAAGCGGCAGTTCCTCGAACCGGGACTCCACCCAGGCGTGGAAACGGGTCCCCCGGCGGGCGGCGGGCTGCGGAGGGCGGGGCATTGGGCGGGCGAGCTCCCGCGCGAAACCGTCGGGATCGTCGGCGAGGTGCAGGAGCTGGGTGGCGGAGAGGGTGGCGGGTACGACGACGTCGCGCACGGCCGCACGGGCGCGGCGCAGCTCACCGGCGAGAGCGTCGAGATCACGGTCCCAGGAGGCGAGGGTGCGGGACTCCTCGGGGGTGAGGCCCGCGTCCGCCGGGGCACGGGCGGCCGGGACGTGCGGCGCGGGGGCGGCTCGGTGCGGGAGCGCTCCGGCACCGGTCGGACCCCGCTCACCGCCGGGGGACGGGACGCCGTCCGGGGACGGGACGGGCCCACCGTCCGGGAACGGGTCGTCGTACGGGGCGTCCGCCTCGTCGTACGGCGGCACCTCGTCCTCGTACGGTGGCTCGTCCTCGTAAGGGGGCTCGTCGTCATGGGGCGGCCCGTCGTCGTACGGCGGCTCCTGCGAGTGCCTGGGCTCCCCGGCGGCCGCGGCCTCCTCGTAGACATCCGGCACGGGCGTGGCCGCCAGGGCTTCCAGGTGCGCCAGCACCGTGTCACGGGCGGCCCGGCGGCGGGCCATGGCTGTGTCGTCGAGCGGGAGCGGCCATGCCTGGTCGGCGTCCTTCTCCTGGAGCGCCGGGTTCTCCTCGCCCTCCCCCGGTTCGTCCGCCCAGACCTCGATCTCGCCGTATCCGGCCGCGCAGTGCTCGTACAGCGCGTCCAGGAAGGCGGACGGGCCGCGGGGCTTCTTCTGGGAAGGGCCCCACCAGTGGCCGGAGCCGAGCAGCAGGCTCCGGGGGCGGGTGAAGGTGACGTAGCCGAGGCGGAGTTCCTCGGTGTGCTGATGCCCCTTCATCTCCTCCTTGAATGCCTTGAGGCCCTTGGCGTCGAAGGTGTCGAGGGAGGGAAGCGTGGCCGCGTCGCCGCGCAGGGCGTGCGGGAGGACCTGGGACTGCGAGGTCCACGCGTCCCGGGACTGCGTGCTGGGGAACTGGCCGCCGACGAGGCCGGGGACGGCGACGACATCCCATTCCAGGCCCTTGGACTTGTGGGCGGTGAGCACCTTCACGGTGTTCTCCCCGCCCGGCAGGGCGTTGTCCAGGCCCTTCTCGTACTGCGCGGCGGTGCGAAGAAAGCCGAGGAAGGCGAGCAGGGTCGCCTCCCCGTCCACCGCGGCGAAACCGGCCGCGACGTCCAGGAAGTTGGCGAGGGTCTCCCGACGGCGTGCGGCCAGGGCGTGCGGCGACGCCGAGAGCTCCACTTCCAGGCCGGTGGTCGCCAGGACGCGGTGCAGTACGTCCATGAGGGGGTCGGCCAGCGAGCGGCGGAGGTCGCGGAGCTCGGTGGCGAGGCGGGCGAAGCGGACGCGGGCCTCCGCGGAGAACGGCAGCTGGTCGTCCTCGGACCCGCCGGACTCCAGGAAGGTGTCGAGGGCGTCGGCGAGCGAGATCACCTCGGCGGGGTCGGTGCCCTCGACCGCCTCGGCCAGGCGGTGGTCCGGGTCGGCGTCGTCGTCACCGGCGGCAAAGTGGCGGACGAGCAGCCGGGCGCGGCGCCCCAGGAGTGCGAGGTCGCGCGGTCCGATGCGCCAGCGGGGGCCGGTCAGCAGCCGGACCAGGGAGGCGTTGGCCCCCGGGTCCTGGAGGACCTCGCAGACGGCGACGAGGTCGGCGACCTCGGGGAGGTGCAGCAGTCCCGACAGGCCGACGACCTCGACCGGGATGTCGCGGGCGACCAGGGCGGCCTGGATGCGGGGGAAGTCACCGGCGGTCCGGCACAGGACGGCGATCTCCCCGGGCGCCGTCCCCGTCCGGACGAGGTGGGCGAGCGAGTCGCCGAGCCAGTCGATCTCCTCCGCGTGGGTGTCCAGGAGGGCGCAGCGGACCGTGCCGTCCCTTTCGGCTCCGGGTGCGGGGCGCAGTGCCTCGACTCCCTCGTGCATGGCGCGCAGGGGTTCGGCGAGACCGTTGGCGAGGTGCAGGAGGCGGCCACCGCTGCGGCGGTTCTCGCTGAGGGAGTAGCGGGTGGCAGGGGTTCCGTCGGCGTGCGGGAAGTGGTGCGGGAAGTCGTCGAGGTTGGCCACGGAGGCACCGCGCCAGCCGTAGATCGCCTGGCAGGGGTCGCCGACGGCGGTGACCGCGTGGCCTGCCGTGCCGTCACCGCCTCCCCCGCCGAACAGTGCGGCCAGGAGCAGTCGCTGGGCCACGGAGGTGTCCTGGTACTCGTCGAGCAGGACGACCCGGAATTCGTCGCGCAGGATGGCGCCGACCTCGGGCCGGGTGAGGGCCAGCTCGGCGGAGAGGGCGATCTGGTCGCCGAAGTCGAGGAGGTCCCGGCTGCGCTTGGCCGCCCGGTAGCGCCGGGTCAGCTCGAG
Organism: Streptomyces sp. NPDC060209; assembly: GCF_042728155.1. Classification (NCBI taxonomy): domain Bacteria; kingdom Bacillati; phylum Actinomycetota; class Actinomycetes; order Kitasatosporales; family Streptomycetaceae; genus Streptomyces; species Streptomyces sp. NPDC060209. Next base: position 11,157 of record NZ_JBHWZS010000179.1, on the reverse strand, counting down.
GAGCTCGCGGCGGGCCTCGGCCGTCTCGGGGATCTTGCGCAGCTCGGCGTTGCTGAGCCTGGCGGTCTCCAGGGCCTGGAGGAGCCCCGTGTCGTGCTCCAGGAGCTGCTCGGGGCGTACGAGGTGTTCGGCGAGCTCGGCGTCAAGGGCCAGCAGGTCGCTGACCAGGGTGGGGAAGGACCGGGTCAGCGCGGGGTAGGGACCGGGTGCCTCGCGCAGCACCCTGGCCGCGAGCTGGTAGCGGGTGGCGTCGGCGAGGAGGCGGGTGGTGGGTTCCAGGCCGATCCGCAGGCCGTGGTCGGTGAGGAGCCGGCCGGCGAAGGCGTGGTAGGTGGAGATGCTGGGCTCGCCCGGCGGATCGTCCGGGTCGATGGCCTCCGGGTCGGTGACGCCCGCCGCGACCAGGGCCTTGCGGACCCGCTCGGCGAGCTCACCGGCGGCCTTGTTCGTGAAGGTCAGGCCGAGGACCTGCTCCGGGGCGACCTGTCCGGTCCCGACCAGCCACACCACCCGGGCGGCCATCACCGTGGTCTTCCCCGATCCGGCTCCGGCCACGATCACCTGCGGAGCGGGCGGCGCGATGATGCAGGCCGTCTGCTCCGGGGTGAAGGGGATCCCGAGGAGCTCCTTCAGCTGCTCGGGATCGGTGATACGGGAGGACACTCCAGAGAGGCTAACCGGACGCACCGACAACGCCGTGCCACGCGGATTCCACAGGGAAGATCATTCGATGATCTGACGGCCTTCGGGCTGGGCGCTGCACGACGCCTTGAAGGTGCAGTGGGTGCAGTGCTGGCCGGTCGTGGGCGTGAACCGCTCGTCCAGGACTTTTCCCGCCGCCGTGGCCAGCAGGTCGGAGACCCATTCCCCGGAGAGGGGCTCCTGGGCCTGAACCTTGGGCAGGGCGTCACCGCCCTCCTTCTTCGGGGCGGGCTGGCGCAGCTGGACCAGCTCTGCGCCGCCGGGCTCGGGGCGGCGGCCGTCGAAGGCCTCGTCGACGGCGCCTTCCCTGACCGCCAGCTGGTACACGGCGAGCTGGGGGTGGGAGGCCACTTCGTCCTTGGTGGGCGCTCCCTTGCCGGTCTTGAAGTCGACGACGTACGCCCGGCCCTCGGCGTCCTGTTCGACCCGGTCCATGGAGCCCCTGATGCGTACGGCGTACTCACCCGCTTCGAGGGTGACGTCGAAGTCGTGCTCGCTGGCCGTGGGGGTGCGCCCCGCGCGGTCCATGACGTGCCAGCGCAGGAAGCGTTCCAGAGCGGCTCGTGCCTGGTCCTTCTCCTGATGCGATTTCCAGGGGGCATCGAAGACCAGGCCGTCCCATACGGAGTCCAGGCGTTCCATCAGGACGTCCAGGTCGGCGGCCGTACGCCCGGAGGCCACCTCGTCGGCGAGCACGTGGACCACGTTGCCGAAGCCCTGCGCCGCCGTCGCCGGGGCGTCGGCCTTGACCTCTCGGCCCAGGAACCACTGGAGGGCGCAGGTGTTGGCGAGCTGGTCGAGCGCGCTTCCGGAGAGTGCGACGGGCCGGTCCCGGTCACGCAGCGGGACCTCGGAGCGGGTCGGTTCGTTCAGCCCCCACCAGCGGTACGGGTGGGCCGCGGGCACGAGCGGCTGGCCCTCGTCGTCGGTGAGCGCCGCGAGCCGGGCGAGCCGGTGGGCGGCCGCGTCACGCAGGGTCTCCGAGGCGGCGGGATCGACGGTCGTCGCCCGGAGCTCGGCGACGAGCGAGGCCACCGCTAGCGGGCGGCGGGGGCGTCCGGTGACGTCCCGGGGCTCGGTCCCGAGCTCGGTGAGGAAGCGGGAGGGCTGGTCGCCGTCGTCGGCGGGGGCCTTGACCGCGGTGACGATCAGACGTTCACGGGCCCGGGTCGCGGCCACGTAGAACAGGCGGCGCTCCTCGGCCAGGAGCGCCCCCGGGGTGAGCGGTTCGGCCAGGCCGTCCCGACCGATCCGGTCCGCCTCCAGGAGCGAACCCCGGCGGCGCAGGTCCGGCCAGAGCCCCTCCTGCACCTCGGCGACGACCACCACGCGCCACTCGAGGCCCTTGGAGCGGTGGGCGGTCATCAGGCGTACGGCGTCGGGGCGTACGGCGCGCCGGGAAAGGGTGTCGGCGGCGATGTCCTGGGCGTCGACCTCCTCCAGGAAGTTGAGCGCGCCGCGTCCCCCGGTGCGCTCCTCGGCCCGCGCGGCGGTGTCGAAGAGGGCGCATACGGCGTCGAGGTCCCGGTCGGCGTTGCGGCCGCCGGCGCCTCCGCGCAGCGCCGCCCGCTCCAGCCTGCCGGGCCAGGGGGTGCCGTTCCAGAGGGTCCACAGGGCCTCTTCGGCGGTGCCGCCGCCCTCGAGGAGTTCACGGGCCTTGCGCAGGAGCGCACCGAGCCGCTGGGCTCCGCGGGCGTACGCCGGGTCGTGCGTGACGAGGCGTTCGGGCTCGGCGAGTGCCCGGGCCAGCAGGTCCCCGGACGGTGGCGGCACGCGGTTCCCGGCGGCCCGCTCCTCGTCACGCAGGGCCCGGCCGAGGCGGCGCAGATCGGCGGCGTCCATGGAGCCGAGTGGTGAGGTGAGCAGGGCGAGCGCGGTCTCGGTGTCGAGCCGGCCGGGTGCCGCCCCCTCGCTCCCGGCACCGGTCCCGTCCTCCGGGTCGTCCGGGTCCTCCGGGTCCTCCGGGTCCTCCGGTTCCTCGGGGTCCTCGGGCGCGGCGGGGTGGAGCGCCGCCGTGGCGACGGTGCGCAGAGCGGTCAGGAGCGGGGCGACCGCCGGCTCGTGGCGCAGGGGAAGATCGTCGCCGTCGACCTCCAGAGGGACTCCGGCGGAGGTGAGCGCCCGGCGCACGGCGGGGATCGAACGGCCGCCGGCTCGTACGAGGACCGCCATGTCCCTCCAGGGCACGCCCTCTTCGAGGTGCGCGCGCCGGAGCAGATCGGCGATGTTCTCCAGCTCGGTGGAGGGTGTCGGATAGGTGTACGCCTCGACGCGCCCGCCTTCTCGCACGGCGGACAGCGCGCGATGGGCGCGGACCTTGTCCGAGGGCAGGCGGGTGAGCGGCATCCTGCGGGTGAGCAGCCGGGTGGCCTCGAGCAGGTGTGCGCCGGAGCGGCGCGAGGTGGTGAGGACCCCGACGGGAGCGGGCGCGCCGTCGGCACGGCGGAAGGTGTCGGGGAAGTCGAGGATGCCGTTCACATCGGCGCCCCGGAAGGCGTAGATCGACTGGTCGGGGTCGCCGAAGGCGATCAGCGTCCGGCCGCCGCCGGTGCCCGGAGCGGCGCTCCCCCGGTTCCCGGCCAGCGCGTGCAGCAGTCGCACCTGGGCGGGGTCCGTGTCCTGGTACTCGTCGACGAGGACGACGTCGTAGCTCCGGGACAGCGCCTCCGCCACCTCGGGGCGCTCGGCGAGCAGGACCGCTCTGTGGACCAGTTCCGCGTAGTCGAGGACACCCTGGGCGTCGAGGACGTCCAGGTACTCCGCGAGGAACTGGGCCGCGGCGCTCCAGTCCGGGCGGCCTGTGCGGCGGGCGAAGGCGGCCAGCGCGTCCGGGCCGAGGCCCAGCTCGCGGCTGCGGGCCAGCACGGCGCGCACCTCGTCGGCGAAGCCCCGGGTGGTCAGACAGGCCCGCAGCTCGTCGGGCCAGCGGACATGGGACAGCCCGGCCTGTTCGAGGCCGAGCTGGCCGGCCAGGAGTTCGCGGACGGTGACGTCCTGCTCGGGCCCGGAGAGCAGGCGCAGCGGATCGGCGAAGAGGTCGGCGTCCTGGTGGGCACGGACCAGGGCGTAGCAGTACGAATGGAAGGTGGTGGCCTGAGGGCCCCGGGTGCCACCGAGCCGGGCCGCCATCCTGTCGCGGAGTTCGACCGCCGCCTTGCGACTGAAGGTGAGGACGAGGATGCGGGAGGGATCGGTCCCCCGGGCCACGCGCCGGGCGACGGCCTCCACCAGCGTCGTGGTCTTGCCGGTGCCCGGTCCGGCGAGGACCAGCAGCGGGCCGTCCCGGTGGTCAACCACGGCGCGTTGCGGTGCGTCCAGGAGAGGGGGGTCCACGGAACCGGGCGGCGTGCGCACCAGCCGGTACGCGCCCGGGACCCGCCGCCGTGCCTGACGGTGCGGGCTGTTCCGGGTGGTGAAGGAGGAACTCACGTGGATCGCCGGTCCTGAAGGGTGTACTCGGTCTGCGTGGTGGCCGGCCATGGGGTGACGGCCCGGGTGTGACGGCTGCGGGTGAAGGACGGTGCCGGGGCCCGGGGAAGAGGGACCGGTCGTGACGGAACGGATGAGGGAGCGGAGCGTGCCGCGTGTGGACGACGCTACGCCAGCGTGGAGGCGGAAATCAGGCAGTGGGCCGCGTCCCCCGTCACATGTGGACCCCGGCCCGCCGGTGTGTCCCGCTCACCGGCCCGGCGCCGCTCCCGGCGGGGCGCGATGGCGGAAGCTGTCACATGTGAGCTTCGTCGCCCGGACCACCGGTCACGCCGTCCCATCTGGCGCGCTTCATGTCGAGGCGCGGCACGTGCCCGTCCGCGTCGCGCGGGGCCGCGCGCAGCGGTGTGCCCTCCTCGCGGTAGTGGCCGAGCGCCCGCAGCTCATGGCCCGGCAGCAGCACCCCGTCGGCGCGCACCACACGCCACCAGGGCGCCGCGGAGCCGTACAGGGCCATCACCCGGCCGACCTGTCTCGGCCCGCCGTCACCGAGCCACTCCGCGACATCGCCGTACGTCATGACGCGGCCGGGCGGGATCAGGTCCGCCACGTCCAGGACGCGCTCGGCGTAGACGGGCAGCTCGGCCGTCACGGGGTCGGCGGGCGCGGCCCCGGTCCGGCTGCCGCTCGTCCGGTCTTCGCTCATCCGTCCCATCCTGCCGTACGCCACCGACAACCGGCTCTTCCCGGTGTCGTCCTGATCACAGACCGTGCACGCGGGGGCGGAGCAGCGTATGTTGCGCATCGCGCCCGCGCAATGCACCCTGATGCCCCCCTCTGTCTGCAGGCCGTGCCACCATCATGCGGGCGGTGACCGGTGATACGAGAACACGAAGATTCATCAGAGGCTAAGGAGCAGGGCGTGCAGCCACCGAAGGCGGCCGACGCCTCTGACGCCGAGCCGCGCCCGGACGCGCCCGACGCCCCGGACGCGCCGGACGCCCCCGACGCGCCGGAAGCGCCCGACGCCGGGAAGACCCCCGGTCCGTCCCGGGAGCACCTCGCCGGCTCGACCCTCGCGTCGGCCGACGCGGGCCTGACCGACCGTGTCTCGGGTGACGAGCCGCTGCTGCCGGCCCGGGTCCACCGCCCCTCCGATCTGCTGCGGCTCCTCATCGGGGTCCTCGCGATCGCTCTGCTGTTCTCCATCGCCGCCTTCGCCCAGGGGACCACCACCGGCCTCGAGGACGACATCTCCAAGGGCACCGACCAGGCCCCCGACCTGCTGATCAAGCTCGCGGGTCTGGTGTCCAGCATCGCCGTGCTCCTCGTGCCGGTCGCCTTCGCGATCGAGCGCCTGGTGAAACGCGACGGGCTGCGGATCGCGGACGGAGTGCTCGCCGCCGTGCTGGCCCACGGGGTGACCTTGGCAACCGATCTCTGGGTCGCCCGGTCGGCTTCCGGGACGATCCGGGACGCCCTGACCCAGCCCCAGCCCGGGGACGCGCTCACCGATCCCGTGCACGGTTATCTCGCGCCCGTGATCGCCTACATGACGGCCGTCGGGATGGCCCGCAGACCCCGCTGGCGGGTCGTGCTGTGGGTGGTGCTGCTCCTGGACGCCTTCGCGATGCTGGTCGGGGGCTACACCACACCGTTCTCGATCGTCCTCACCGTGCTGATCGGCTGGACCGTGGCGTACGGAACCCTGTACGCGGTCGGCTCGCCGAACGTCCGTCCGACCGGCCAGCACCTGATGGCCGGTCTGCGCCACGTCGGCTTCCGCCCGGTCGCCGCGATGCGCACCGAGGAGACCCCCGACAACATCGACCAGAGCGACCGCGGCCGCCGATATCTGGTGACCTTGGAGGACGGCCCTCCGCTGGACGTCACGGTCGTCGACCGTGAACAGCAGGCACAGGGCTTCTTCTACCGGGTGTGGCGCAGACTCACCCTGCGCAGCATCACCCAGCGCCGCTCCATCCAGTCGCTGCGCCAGGCCCTGGAGCAGGAGGCGCTCCTCGCGTACGCGGCGATCGCCGCCGGGGCCAACGCACCCAAGCTCATCGCCACGTCCGAGCTCGGGCCCGACGCCGTGATGCTCGTTTACGAGCACATCGGCGGACGCTCGCTGGACGCGATGGAGGACGAGGAGATCACCGACGACCTGGTGCAGGGTGCCTGGCGGCAGGTGCGTGCGCTCCAGTCGCGGCGGATCGCGCACCGCAGGCTCACCGGGGACGCGATCCTGGTGGATCGTTCCGGCACGGTGTTCGTCACCGACCTGCGGGGCGGAGAGATCGCGGCCGGTGACCTGATCCTCCGTATGGACGTCGCCCAGCTGCTCACCACCACAGGCCTGAGGGTGGGCGCCGAACGGGCCGTCGCCGGGGCACTCGCCGTGCTCGGGCCCGACGCGGTCGCCGACTGCCTGCCGCTGCTCCAGCCGATCGCGCTGAGCCGCTCCACCCGGGCGACGCTGCGCAGACTGGCCCGGGAGCGTTCGCAGCGCGAGCGCGAGGCGGTACTGGAGGCCTCGCAAGCGGCCAAGCAGGCCAAGGCCGAGGAGCACGACGTCTCGGCGGCCAACGACCGCAAGGCCGTCCGGAAGTCGCAGCGCACGGAGAAGCAGGCCGAGAAGCGGGCGATGGACGATGCCCTGGAAGAGGCCCGCGAGGAGGACATGCTGGCCCAGATCCGCCGCCAGGTGCTGCTGATCAGGCCGCAGGCTCCGGTCGAGCCGGTCCGTCTGGAGCGCATCAAGCCGCGCACGCTCTTCAGTTTCATCGCGGGCTCCATCGCCGCCTACTTCCTGATCTCGCAGGTCACCGAGGCCGACTTCGGCACGGTCGTGGAGCAGGCGGAGTGGGGCTGGGTGGCGGCGGCTCTGGGCTTCTCCGCGCTGAGTTACATCGCCGCGGCCATGAGCCTGCTCGGCTTCGTGCCCGAGCGGGTGGCGTTCGGGAAGACCGTGCTGGCGCAGGTGGCCGGTTCGTTCGTGAAGATCGTGGCCCCGGCGGCGGTCGGCGGTGTGGCGCTGAACACGCGCTTCCTGCAGCGCGCCGGGGTGCGCCCGGGGCTCGCCGTCGCGAGCGTGGGCGCGTCCCAGCTGTTCGGGCTCGGCTGCCACATCCTGCTGCTCGCCCTGTTCGGGTATCTGACCGGCACGGAGAAGACCCCGGACTCGCTCACCCCGTCGAGGACGGTCATCGCGGGCCTGCTCACGGTCGCCGTGCTCGTGCTGGTGGTGACCGCGATCCCGTTCCTGCGGAAGTTCGTCGTCACCCGGGTGCGGTCGCTGTTCGCCGGCGTCGTACCCCGCATGCTCGACGTGGTGCAGCGCCCGCAGAAGCTGGTCACCGGCATCGGCGGCATGCTGCTGCTGACCGGGCTGTTCGTGCTGTGCCTCGACGCGTCGATCCGTGCGTTCAGCGGTCCCGACGTCCCCCAGCTCAGCTACGCCAGCATCGCGGTGGTCTTCCTCGCGGGCAACGCCCTCGGGTCGGCGGCGCCCACCCCGGGCGGTATGGGCGCGGTCGAGGGCGCACTGACCCTGGGTCTGATCGCGGTGGGCCTGCCGAAGGAGGTCGCGGCTCCGGCCGTACTCCTGTACCGCGTGATGACCCTGTGGCTGCCTGTACTCCCCGGCTGGATCTGCTTCAACCAGCTCACCCGCAAGGGCGAGCTCTAGAACACACGCGCGGGGCGCGCCACTCGCATGGACGACGCCCCGCGCGTTACCCCGCGCCCCGCCGCACGATGGGGTCATGAGGACCTCTCCCGCTCTGCGTGCCGCCGCCCTCGCCGCCACCGCCACCGTGCTGCTGCCACTGGCCGCCTGTTCGGACGACGGCGACGACGGAGGTACGGAGAGGTCGACGCCGAAGGCCGCCTCGACGGCGTCCCCCACCGCGACGCCGGCGGACCTGTCCTCCCAGAAGCTCGACTGGAAGCCCTGCCCTGCCCCCAACGAGGCGCAGGGCAGCGGCACGTCCCCCTCGCCGCTGCCGGGCGGGGCGTCCTGGGAGTGCTCGTTCATGGACGTGCCCCTCGACTACGCGGACCCGGAGGGCCGGACCATCGAACTGGCGCTCATCCGCGCCGCCGCCCGGAACCAGGACCGGCGCATCGGTTCGCTGATCTTCAACTTCGGCGGACCGGGCGCCTCCGGTGTCGCCACGCTGCCGTCCTTCGGTACCGCCTACGACACCCTCCGCACCCGCTACGACCTGGTGAGCTTCGACCCGCGCGGGGTCGGCCGCAGCGAGGGCGTCGAGTGCTCGGACGACGCGACACTCGATGTGCGCTACGAGCAGGACGGCACCCCGGACGACGCGGCCGAGGAGAAGGCGTTCGTCAAGGACCAGAAGTCCTACATCGCGGACTGCGAGGAGAACTCCGGGGACGAGCTTCCCTACGTCGGCACCACGAACGCGGCCCGGGACATGGATCTGCTGCGCCAGGTGCTCGGCGACGACAAGCTGTACTACTTCGGGATCTCGTACGGCACCGAACTGGGCGGCGTGTACGCCCACCTGTATCCCAAGAACGTCGGCCGGGCCGTCCTGGACGCGGTCGTCGACCCGACGGAGGACTCCCTGGAGTCCTCGCTCGGCCAGGCCAAGGGTTTCCAGCTCGCCCTGGACAACTTCAGCGCCGACTGCGCCGAGCGCGACGACTGCAAACTCCCCGGGGCCACCGCGCAGGAGGTCCAGGACTGGATCGCCGACCTCCTCGCCCAGCTGGAGAAGAAGCCCGTCCCGGGGCTCGGCGAAAGGAAGCTGACAGAGACCCAGGCCACCACCGGCATCGCGTCGGCCCTCTACTCCAAGGAGACCTGGCCGCTGCTCGAACAGGGCCTCGACGAGGCGGACGGCGACAACGGCGGGCTGCTGCTCGCGCTCGCCGACTCGCTGAACGGCCGCTCCGAGGACGGGCACTACGACAACTCGAACGCCGCCAACGCGGCCATCAACTGCGCGGACTCCAAGCAGCGGTTCACCCTGGAGCAGACCAGGAAGGCGCTCCCCGCATTCCGTGAGGCCTCCCCCGTGTTCGGCGACTACCTGGGCTGGGGCCTGATGGCCTGCACGGGCTGGCCGGTCGCGGGCGCCTGGGACACCCCGGACGTCAGCGCGCCCGGTTCGGCCCCGATCCTGGTCATCGGCAACACCGGGGACCCGGCGACGCCCTACGCCGGGGCGAAGGCGATGGCCGCCGAGCTCGGCAAGGGAGTCGGGATCGAGCTCACGTACAAGGGCGAGGGCCACGGGGCGTACAACGGCGGCAGCACCTGTGTGCAGAGGACCGTGGACGCCTATCTGCTCGAAGGGAAGGTCCCGAAGTCGGGAACGGTCTGCGAGTGACCACTCGTTGGACGGCCGGGCAACGGTGCCGCCCGGACCGCTCCGGGCGCGGCCCACGGACGCGGGGGAGGAAGCGCGCATGCGCGTACGTGCACGGGCCCGCCGAGGCGCGTCGTCGGCCATGGCGGCTCTGCTGGTGACGGCGGTCCTCGCCGGGTGCGACGACGGCCCGGCGCCACCGCAGTCCTCGAAGGGATCGTCGCCGCGGGCGCCGAAGGAACCGTCGGCCTCGTCGGAGGCGCCCGCCGGGTCCCGGCCGCTCGACTGGAGGCGCTGCGACGCCCCGGAGGGCGGCACCGCACCCGGACCCGGCTGGCGGTGCGCCACCCTCGACGTACCGCTGGACCACGCGCAGCCGGACGGGAGGACGATCGGCATCGCGCTGGTCCGCAAGGCGGCCACGAGGAAGAGCGAACGGCTCGGTTCGATGCTCTTCAACTTCGGCGGCCCCGGCGGCTCCGGAGTCGGCACCCTGCCGCGCGCCGCCGCTTCGTACGGAAAGCTCAACACCCGCTACGACCTGGTGGGCTTCGACCCGCGCGGTGTCGCGGCCAGTGCGGGGGTCCGCTGCCGCGACGACGAGGACCAGGAGACGGCCTACCGCGAGGTCGACATGACCCCGGACACGGCGGCGGAGGAGGCCGAGTTCATCGCGGACGGCACGGACTTCGGCGCCGGCTGCGCGCGCATGTCCGGCACCGTGCTCCCCCACGTCGGCACGGCGAACGCCGCCCGGGACATGGACGCGATCCGCCGGGCGCTCGGCGACAGGAAGCTGTCGTACTTCGGCATCTCGTACGGTACGGAGCTCGGCGGGACCTACGCGCACCTCTTCCCCGGGACCGTGGGAAGGGTCGTGCTGGACGCCGTCGTCGACCCGACCGCGGATTCCGTGGGCCACGCCCGCAACCAGACGACGGGCTTCCAGCGGGCCCTGGAGAACTACCTGAAGAACCGCGGCCAGGACCCGGAGGCGGGCACCCGGCGGATAGCGGAGCTGCTGGAACGGATCGACAAGGACCCGCTGCCGACGGCCTCAGGGCGCGAGCTCAACGAATCACTCGCCGTCATCGGGATCGTGACGCCCCTCTACTCCAGGAGCGGCTGGCCCACCCTGACGGCCGCGCTCGACGAGGCGGAGAACGGCAGGGGCGACCGTCTGCTCGCGCTGGCCGACTCGTACAACGGCCGTGACGAGAAAGGGCACTACGACACCCAGAGCCATTCCCAGCGGGCGATCAGCTGCGCCGACGCCAAGGCGCGGCCGACGGCCGACGAGGCCCGGGCGCTGCTCCCCGAATTCCGGAAGCTGTCCCCGGTCTTCGGCCCGTTCCTGGCCTGGGACACGGCCGGCTGGTGCGCGGGGTGGCCGGTCGAAGGGGAGCACGACACCCCGGAGGCCAGCGCCCCCGGCGCCGCTCCGATCCTGGTCATCGGCACGACCGGGGACCCGGCCACCCCGTACGAGGGCGCGCAGCGGATGGCGGACGAACTGGGCGAGGGGGTCGGCGTGATGCTGACCAACAAGGGTGAGGGGCACGGCTCCTACGGCGAGAGCGACTGCGTCACCTCACTGGTCGACGCCTACTTCCTGGACGGGAAGGTCCCGGCGGACGGACGCACCTGCTCCTGACAGCCGGGCACGCGAAGGGGCCGGCTC
>NZ_JBHWZS010000178.1:0-17600 GCF_042728155.1 Streptomyces sp. NPDC060209 | reverse complement strand
CGCCGTTGCCGGGGGTAGCTCCTCCCGGCGGCGTGCCGCGTCCCGCAGCTCGCGGTCGATCCGGCGCTCCCGCGCGAGCCCCAGGACCGCGGGCAGCAGGACGAGGGCGAAAAGTGCGGCTATGGACAGGTAGTTCAGGAATGTGTTCATGGCTCTACTGTCGTCCGTGCGACGGAATTCCGGCAGTGGCAGGACTGTCACACACCATCGAATTGCTGCCACACTGACGTCATGCTGAAGAATGTCGCCGCCCTGCTGCTCGACGAGGTCAACCCTTTCGAACTCGGCGTCCTGTGCGAGGTGTTCGGACTCGACCGCTCCGACGAGGGGCTCCCCGTCAACGACTTCGCCGTCGTGTCGGCCGAAGGCCCGGTGCTCCGGACGCACGCCGGGTTCTCCATCAGCACCCCCTACGGGATCGACCGCCTGGAGGAGGCCGACCTCATCGCCGTACCCGCGGGGAGCCACTTCATCGACCGGACGTACCCCGAGGAGGTCCTGGACGCCCTGCGCCGGGCCGTGGAGCGCGGCGCGCGGGTCCTGAGCGTCTGTTCCGGCGCCTTCGTCCTCGGTGCTGCCGGGCTGCTGGACGGCCGCCGCTGCACCACCCACTGGCGGCACGCCGACGAGCTCGCCCGCCGCTTCCCGAAGGCCCATGTGGAGCCGGACGTGCTCTACGTGGACGAGGGGCCGATCATCACGTCGGCGGGTACGGCCGCCGGGATCGACGCCGCCCTGCACCTGGTCCGCCAGGCGCACGGCCCCGACGTCGCGAACGCCATCGCCCGCCGCATGGTGGTCCCTCCGCACCGGGACGGAGGCCAGGCGCAGTACATCAAGCGTCCGCTGCCCCGCACCCGGTGCGACACGGTCGGCGAGACCCTCGCCTGGATGGAGCGCCATCTCGACCAGGAGATGACCGTCGAACAGCTGGCCGCCCAGACCCACATGTCGCCCCGGACCTTCGCCCGCCGGTTCCAGCAGGAAACCGGCACGACCCCTTACCGCTGGCTGCTCCGGCAGCGAGTGCTGCTGGCGCAGCACCTGCTGGAGACCTCGGACGAGACCATGGACACGATCGCGGGAAGGACCGGCTTCGGGAACGCGGCGGCGCTGCGTCATCAGTTCGTGCGTTCACTGGGCACGACTCCGAACGCGTACCGCCGCACCTTCCGGGGGCCGGCCGGCATGACCGAGGCGGCCTGACCGGGCGGCCCCCGGAGTTCCGTCAGATGCCGCAGCCGGAGGCCGACCAGAAGTGGCTCGGCCCCTGGTTCACATGGATGTGGTCGCTGTGGCCGGCGTAACCCGGGCCGAGGATCCCGTTGAAGCCGTGGTTGCGGGCCTGCTGGGCGATGGTGCACAGCGAGTGCGGTCCGGCACCCAGGTCGACGGCGTCGCCGTACAGATGGCGGCTGTTCGTGGCTCCGCCGACCGCCGAGTTGCAGGAGGTGGACCGGAAGCCGCTGGTGACACGGAGGGACTGGTCACCCAGGGCGTGCCGCAGGGCCTCCAGCTTCCACATGCTGCTCAGGGCATTGGCCTTGGCCGTGCCCGCGGCCACCGCTCCGCCCGCCCAGGTGCTGTTGCACTTGTTGAGCTCGGGGTAGGTGAAGTGGATCGGAGTGCAGTCGTCGTCCTGCAGCGCGTAGAGCTTGGACTGCGTGGCCGCTCCGGCGACTCCGTCGGCGGCGAGGCCGTACGCGGACTGGAAACGCTTGACCGCTGCCGTGGTGGCGGGGCCGTACGAGCCGTCGATGGCCAGCACGGAGTTGTATCCCGGATAGCCGGCCACCCGGATCTGGAGCTGGGTGACGTCGGCACCGGTGGCGCCGGCCGACAGTGTGCGGCTCCAGGTGTAGCAGCCGTCGGCCTGCGCCGTCCCTGCGGTGACGACGGCACCGCCGATGGCGAAAGCCATGGTCATGACAAGGCCGAGCAGCAATCGTGCGGTACGTCTGAGCATGGGGATCTCCCTGCACGGTGAGGCATAGAGGTGAGGCGTGGGGACGAGCCTGGCGGACGGGTCGACGCGCGTCAACTACGCCCCGGAGAACGCTCGTCGACGAAGCCTCCTCGTCGCTCCCGCACCACCGCGCAACAAGCCGGGCACAGGAAGGGGCCCCGCCGGCGGCGGGGCCCCTCTCCGTACGGAGATCAGTCGTTCGGGACGACCTCGTAGCGCGCGGTGCCCTCGGCCATCTGCTTGAGCGCGTCCTTGCGGTCCCGCTTCGAGAGCCGGTCGATGTACAGGTAGCCGTAGAGGTGGTCGGTCTCGTGCTGGAGGCAGCGCGCGAAGTAGCCGCTGCCCCGCACCTTCACCGCGTTCCCCTGGGCGTCCTGGCCACGCACGACCGCGTAGTCGGGACGCGCGAGCGAGGCGTACGCCGTGGGCACGGAGAGGCAGCCCTCGTTGGAGTCGTCGAGGTTGCGCTGCTCCGGAGCGAGATCGTCCAGCACCGGGTTGCAGATCGCGCCGACGTGCCGGACCCCGTCGTCGTCCGGGCAGTCGTAGACGAAGACCTTGCGGTCCACACCGATCTGGTTGGCGGCCAGGCCCACGCCCTCCGCGGTCCGCTGGCTGGCGAACATGTCGTCGATCAGCTGCGCGAGCCCGTCGTCGAACTCCGTGACGTCCCTGCACTCCTTGTGCAGGACCGGGTTGCCGACCACCGTGATCGGGCGGGACGTGCCGCGCTCCCGGTGCGCCGCCTCGCGCGCCTCGCAGTCCTCGGTGTCCACGAGGAATCCCTCGTCGTCCACACCGGTCTGCTCGTCCGTCTCCTGCTGCGACATGTCCGCCGTACGCCTTCCTGCAAGCCTGAACCCGTGAGTACCCGCACCGGAATCGGTGCCCGTACAGCCTACGGGCACCGCTCAGCAGACTTCTTCCAGATCCCGCCACTCGCGGCTGTCCGGGCTGTCGGCCACCCAGCCGTCCAGCAGACCGCGCACCAGCCCGGCGGGGGCCGCTATGCCGCACTCACGCTCCGGTACCCACAGGTCACCGGCGGTGCGGTGGCCCAGGGGCCCGGGGTGGCCCGGCTCGCTGTGGTCGTGCGGGTCCAGGTGCTCGCCGTCACCCTCGTCGCTCTCCATCCGGCTCTCCGAACAGGCGCGGCACAGCAGCCGCACGGAGGACGACCAGTCCTCGGCGGCGAATCCGGCATCGGAGGCCAGCTGCTCCAGCGCGTCCCGGTCGGTCTCGGTCGCGGCCTCCAGGAGCACCACCCACGTGGGGACGGGAGAGGGCGCCCACAGCTCGATCTCGTCGAAGACCGGGTACGACGGCCCGGCAGCCGTGACCCGCTCGCCGTTCGGCACCCCGTCGTGAAGGACGACCTCGCCCCAGCGCCGCCCCGAGGACGGCAGTGGGATCGACAGCACCTCCATCCGTGCCGGATCCAGCCTGCGGCCCCAGACGACCTCGGCCTCGCCCTCGGGCGAGAGCCGCACGGCCGCGCTGCCCAGCTCCATGCCCGTGGGCTCGCTGTTGGCCGCCGCGTTGTGCTGGCCGGTACCCGGCACCCTCAGCCCGTAGGCCTGCCAGGCCCGGCGCGCCAGTGGCCAGTCCTGCAGTGCGGTGGCGGCGATCCCGACGTTCCACCAGTCCGGAGCTCCGGACCCCCGGTCGAGCAGGGCGACGGCGCGCAGGCCCGCGGCCCTCGCCTGTTCCCAGTCGTGCCGGAATTTGTGCAGCAGCGCGAGATTGAACCAGGACTCGGAGAGCCAGGGCTCCAGGTCCGCCGCGCGTGTCAGCAGCGCCCCCGCGTCCTCGTACCGGCCGTCGCCGATCAGCGTGAACGCGCGGTCCGTGGCCTGCCGCCAAGAGGCGGACGGCCGATGCCGTACCTTCCCGAAGATCCTCACGATTCCCGCCTGTCCCGACTGGACACCCTCGTTTTCCGCTCTCCTTCGCATCCAACCATGCCCGGCCGGACGCTCGCTCATTACCCATGGGTTACCCAGCCCCGACCGGGGTCAGACCGCCCCGCGCCAGGACTCTGGCCAGTGCCTCCACCACCTGTGGCTGGTAGTCGCGGCCGGTGCCGAGCCTGAGCTGCTCCAGAGCCCCCAGGGGCCCCTTGACGCCTTCCCCGCACAGGTCGTCGTACGCGTTGACCGTACGGACGATCCTGGCGGCGGTCTGCTGTTCCCTGTACGGATCCGCCTGCTGCTCCACCACCACGGCGACCGCTGGATCCACACCGGTCTGGCGGACCACCGCCCCTCCGAGCAGGGCGATCCGGCGCTGCTCGGCCGCCGGGAGTACGACGGTCGCCCCGTCGGCCACCGGGTCGACCAGGGAGAGCTGGCCGATGTCGTGCATCAGCGCCGCGTACTCGAGCACGGTCAGCTCGGGGCCGGCGAGCCCCAGCTCCCGCCCGACGGCCGTCGACAGTTCGGCCACCCTGCGGGCGTGCCCGTGCGGGGTGTAGCCCGCGATCTCCGTGGACCGGGCCAGCGACGCGATGGTCTGCCGGTACGTCGTGCGGACGGCGGCGTACCGGCGGAACGACACCTGGGTGAGCAGCAGCGGGACGCACAGGACGGGCAGGGCCCACAGCCCCGCGACAGCGACCCCCAGCGCCATCACGGCTCCGGTCGCGCCGACAGCCGAGCCGATGCCGCTGAGCGTGCGGAGCTCGTCGCGGAGCTGCGGCCCGTACGGACGGGACGTCCCTGCCGTCACGGCCGCGAGTACGGCGTCGCAGAGAGCGGTGAGAACCAGCAGCACCAGCAGGAAGAGCGCGAAATACGGCCCCTCGCCGAACCAGCGTTCCGACCGGCCCGAATGGTGCAGCGGCTGGAAGCACAGGGCGGCGAAGGCCACGGCCAGCACGCGGCGGGCCGCCTGGTCGGGCCCGGGGCCGCTGCCGCGCGCCATATGGGGCACGGAGGCGAGCAGCTGCGCGGCGACTACGACGGTGACCACCTGGAGGATCCCGTGCGCCGTGTCCTGTCCGCCGCTGCGTCCCAGCAGTGCGTACGCGAGTGCTCCGGCCGCCCCCAGCGGTGCGGGCTCCCGCTCACCGGGCAGGGCGCCCCAGCGGGCCAGCTCACCGACGGTGACCAGGATTCCGAAGGCGAGGGCATGGCCGGGCTCCACGACGCCGTTCCACAGGGTGTGCCCGAGCGCGACGGCCGCGAGCAGCAGTGCCGCGCCGCGGACCGCGAGGACGGTCGGCGGCGGGTGGGCCCGGGTCACCGTGGCTGTCCCGGCCGGTCCGCGGACCCGGTGGCGGGCGGCCGTGCCCCCGCCCGCTGCCTCGGCAGTCCTGCCGGCTCCTCGTCCGAGGTGACCGTGTTGGCCGCGGCGGACCACCCGTGGCGGTCCAGGGCACGCGCCAGCGCTCGCACCATGCGCGGGTCGAACTGGCTCCCGGCGCAGCGCCGCAGCTCCTCGACGGCCGCGGGGACGGGCCGCCCGCGCCGGTAGGAGCGCGTCGAGGTCATCGCGTCGAAGGCGTCCGCGACGGCGACGACCCGGGCGAACTCGGGAATGCTGTCACCGGCGAGGCCGTAGGGATAACCGCTCCCGTCGAGCCGCTCGTGATGGTGCAGGATCGCGGCGCGCGCCTCGTCGAGGAAGCCGATCCCCCGGACGATCTCGTGGCCGTACTCCGGATGCAGCTCGATGACACGCCGTTCCTCCGGGGTGAGCGGCCCGTCCTTGCGCAGGACCCGCGTCGGGACACCGAGCTTGCCGACGTCGTGCAGGATGCCGGCGAAGCGGAGAGCTTCCATCCGGCTCTCCTCCATACCGAGTTCACGGGCGATCAGCTCGGAGGCACGGCCCACCCGCTCGCTGTGCCCACGGGTGTACCCGTCCTTGATGTCGACCGCCTGGACGAGCGCCCTGATGGTGGCGCGGTGGGCGGCGTGCTGACGGTGGTACTGCGCGAAGACCCAGCAGGAGATGTACATCGGCAGCAGGACGACCAGCGCGGACAACGGCCCGTAGGAGCTGCGCCACAGGACGGCCATCATCAGCCCCGCGAGCGCGTGCACCAGGTGCGGTCCCACGGAACGGGCCGGCAGCCCGCGCCAGGCGTGCCTGACGGCCACGCGCTCGGCCGTGACGAGGATCCCGCCGTCCAGCGCGGCCAGCACGAGGCTGAAGACGAGCGCTGTCGCGCAGGCCGGCAGGAGAGCGTAGGGAAGGTCGGGCACGGCGCCTCCCGAGGCGCCGCCGAGCGTGGCGGGGCCGTCCAGGAGCCCGTAGATCCATGAGGCCGCCCCCACGGTCAGGGCGAGCTGGGCGGCCCGCCAGACACGACGGGCCGCGGCGGGCGGCCGGTCCACACGGCCCGCGAGTGCCCCGGGCACGGCGACGAGAACGGCCGCGGACGGCGGCAGCAGGAAAGCCGCCGCGAGCAGCAGGGGAAAGAACGATCCGGCACCGATCGGCACGGAGCTGCCGAGGACGCGGCAGCGGCCGGGGAGTTCACAGGCCAGGTAGAGCGCGGCCAGCAGGCCGAGTGTGCCCCAGGGGGTGGAGGCCCCGGGGGACAGTGCGGGAAGGGCGCAGACCGCGGCGCAGACGGCCGCGCACAGGATGTGGACGCGCGCCGCCCCCGGTGTGCCCCTCACCTGTACCGCCCGCCCCCAGCCTGGTCGATGGAGGCGCCAGGCTAGCGAGTTGGGGGTTGATCAGGGCCCGAACGAGCCGGATTAGCACATTCGGGTGACACGACCGGGGTTCGGTGCTCAGCGCATGCGGTGGAGGGTTGTCACTCGGCGGCGGCGGCCGGACGGTCGGCGCCGCCCATGGCCACGTCCTGCCCGGGCACGGCCTGCCCCGAACGGATCAGGTCGATCCGCCCCATCACCTTCGAGCGCAGGTCGGCCGGGACGTCGTCCTGTCCGCAGCAACGCTTGACCAGCTTCTTCACGGCCTGCTCCAGGCCGTACTTCTCCAGGCACGGAGAGCACTCCTCGAAATGCACCTCGAACTTGGTGCAGTCGCCCTCGGGCATCTCATGGTCGAGAAACTCGTAGAGATGATCGAGAACCTCTGAGCAATCCGTCTCGTGCGGCTCTCCGCAGCTCATGAGGCCGAGCCTTTCGTGTCGTCCGACTCACCGGCTCCGGCCGGGACGAGCCCGCGCTCACGCGCGTAGTCCTCCAGCATGCCGCGCAGCTGACGGCGTCCCCGGTGCAGCCGGGACATCACCGTACCGATGGGTGTCCCCATGATGTCCGCGATCTCCTTGTAGGCAAAGCCCTCTACATCGGCGAGATACACGGCGATGCGGAACTCCTCGGGGATCGACTGCAGCGCCGACTTCACATCGGAGTCCGGCAGGTGGTCGAGTGCCTGGGACTCCGCCGAGCGCAGACCGGTCGACATGTGCGACTCCGCACGCGCCAGCTGCCAGTCCTCGATCTCCTCGGCGGCGCTCCGCTGGGGTTCGCGCTGCTTCTTGCGGTACGAGTTGATGAAGGTGTTCGTGAGAATGCGGTACATCCAGGCCTTGAGGTTCGTGCCCTCACGGAACTGGTGGAAGGACCCGTACGCCTTCGCGTACGTCTCCTGGACCAGGTCCTCGGCATCCGCGGGATTGCGCGTCATGCGCAGGGCGGCCGAGTACATCTGGTCCAGATATCCGAGGGCGTCCCGCTCGAAGCGGGCGTTGCGCTCGGCAGTCGTCTCCTGCGCACGGCCGTCGTCGGTCCCTGTGTCGGTCCCAGTGACCGGACCCACCTCCTCCAACGATGTGGCGGAGCCGAAACCGGACCCGCTCGCATCGGAGAATAGTCGACCTTGCTTCCGCGCGGGCTGTCGATCGGTTCCGCCCGGGGCGCGCGCCGGAGTGCTCTTGGCCGCGTGAAGCACCGTCCACTCCAGCTCTGCGGCGTTCGAGCGGCTCGGGCAGATGGTCGAACCCATGCGACGGACTCCCTCTCCACGTACGACGTTGCTGTACCGACACCAGCCACAACAGCCGCTCAGCACGGCGCATTCCCGGGGCCCGCGCGCGGGGAGTGTGAGCGGGTCCACGTCTTCAGGCGAGCCCGTCCAGCCAGTCGGCCACCGCTCCGGTGAGGACGTCCATCGCCTGGTCCTGGGTCAGCGGCGCCTTCTTCGGTACGGCGAAGCCATGATCCGCGTACGGCACCTCGACGAGCCCGTGCCCACCCGGAGGGAACTCCTCCGGCCGCCCGAACGGATCCCGGCCGCCCTGCACCACGAGGGTGGGCACGCCCGCGCCGAGCAGCTCGTCCGCGCGGGACTTCTCCGGCTTGCCCGGGGGGTGCAGCGGGAAGCTGAGGGCGAGCACCGCGCGGGCGCCGAGTTCCGCCGCCGTGCGGCAGGCCACCCGGGCCCCCGCGCTGCGGCCCCCCGCGACGACCGCAAGCCCCGGAGCCGTCAGCGCCGGCCACAGTCCCCGCCAGCCGGTGTCCAGCGTCCGGGGCGCCGGAGCCAGCTTCTTCCCGGCCACCCGCCACGGCTGCTCCACCAGGGCCACGGTCACCCGATGGCCCGGCAGCACGGCGGCCAGGGCCTGGAGGTCACGGGCCTCGATGCCGCCGCCGGCGCCATGGCTGACGGCAAGCACCAGCCGGGCCCCCTTCGCGGGGAGCCAGGTGATCCTGGCCTCTCCGGCGTCGGTGCCGACGTTCTCCGTCTTCCGCGTTGTCCCTGTCGTACGGCTCACAGCACCATCCTGCCGGGTCAGAAGAGCGTGCCCACCTCCGGCGCGGCGAGCTCCTCCAGGAGTTCCGGGCCGTTGTTGCGCACGTTGCTGACGGCGGTGGCCACCGGATAGGCCCGCATCAGCCCGCCGGGCGGCGGCTCCAGCAGCGCCTTCAGCTCCTCGACGTCGGTGCGCGAGGGGTCGAGCCAGTCGTCCCAGCGGTCCGGGGTCAGCATCAGCGGCATCCGGGGGTGGATGTCGGAGAGCGAGGCGGGCCCCTCGGCGGGTGCCACTGCCAGGGGGGCCGTCTCCGCCTCGGTGGTGATCACCGAGCAGGTCACCCACCAGGCCTGCGGGTGGTCGTCGGGGAGTGTCCGGTCGCGCCAGAACTCGTACAGGCCGGCCATCGCGAAGACGGAGCCGTCCGCAGGCGTCACGAAGTACGGCTGCTTACGGGGCCGCTTCTTCTTCACCTTCTCCTCCAGCTGCCGCTCGTCGGCCCCCGTGACCCACTCGTAGTAGCCGTCAGCGGGCAGGATGCAGCGCCTCGACACGAAGGGGCGACGGAAGGACGGCTTCTCGTGGACCGTCTCCGCTCGGGCGTTGATCATTCGGGCGCCGCCCTCCGGCGACTTCGACCAGGACGGCACGAGCCCCCACTTCAGGGCGCGCAACTGGCGAACCGGACGCTGATCGTCTGCGTCCTTCACAGGACGGTCCAGAACCGCGTAGACCTCCTTGGTCGGCGCGACGTTCCAGTCGGGCTCCAAGGTCTCCGTGGGTTCCCACTTCTCCACACCGAAGAGTCCGGTCAGATCTTCTGGCCGCCGACTCGCTGCATACCGTCCGCACATAAGTGCCAGACTGCCACGACCCGCCAGTCGAGTGGATGCCGATCCCTCAAGCACCTCAAGGAGCCGCCCGCACCATGGACAGCACCGACCTGGGCGATCTGTGGGATCGCGTCTTCGGAACCCAGCCCGCTCCCGAGCAGTGGCTGGTGGTGGTCACGGCCACGGTCGCGCTGGTCGCCGTCGTGCCGAACCTCATATGGCGGCTCTCCCGCAACGCGATCACCATCGCCCATGAGGGAGGGCACGGACTGGTCGCCCTGCTCACCGGACGCCAGCTCTCCGGTATCCGGCTGCACTCGGACACCAGCGGCCTCACCGTCAGCCGCGGCAAGCCCACCGGCATCGGCATGATCCTCACCGCGGCGTCCGGCTACACGGCGCCGCCGCTGCTCGGACTGGGCGGCGCCTGGCTGCTGACCAACGGCCGGATCACGCTGCTCCTGTGGCTGGCGACGGCACTCCTGGCAGTGATGCTGGTGATGATCCGCAACCTGTACGGGGCGCTGACGGTCATCCTCACGGGTACGGCCTTCCTGCTGGTGTCCTGGCTGACCTCGGCCGACGTCCAGTCGGCGTTCGCGTACACCGTGGTCTGGTTCCTGCTGCTCGGCGGCGTGCGCCCGGCGTTCGAGCTGCAGTCCAAGCGCAGGTACGGCGGCGCCCCCGACTCCGACGCCGACCAGCTCGCCCGGCTGACGCACGCGCCGGCCGCGATCTGGCTCTTCCTGTTCCACGCGGTGTCGCTCTCCTCGCTGATCGGCGGCGGGCGCTGGCTCCTCGGACTGTGAGGGCGCGTGATCGGGCGTGGGCGGCGGTCCGCCCGTACCACCCTTGTATTACGCCCCGGTTTCGGCCCTTTTGTTCAGGATCTGGGATTGCGGTGAGCCACTAAAGTGAGGGGCATGACCGAAAGTTCCGTGCACCCCGCCCTCTGGCCTGCCCCTCGAGCGACCGGGGCCGTCGACGCGACCGTCACCGTGCCCGGATCGAAGTCGGTCACCAATCGCGCCCTCGTCCTCGCCTCGCTGTCCTCCGAGCCGGGCTGGCTGCGCCGTCCGCTGCGCTCCCGCGACACCCTCCTGATGGCCCAGGCGCTCCGCGCGATGGGCGTCGGCATCGAGGAGGGCGTGGGCCCGGACGGCTCGGGCGAGGCCTGGCGGGTCATCCCCGCCGGTCTGCACGGTCCGGCCAGGGTGGACGTCGGCAACGCGGGAACGGTGATGCGCTTCCTGCCGCCCGTGGCCTGTCTCGCGGACGGCCCCGTCCACTTCGACGGTGACCCGCGGTCCTACGAGCGGCCCCTGCACGGCGTGATCGACGCGCTGAAGTCCCTGGGCGCCCGGATCGACGACGACGGCCGGGGAACACTGCCGCTGACCGTGCACGGCGCGGGCGCGCTGGACGGCGGCCCGGTGGCCATCGACGCCTCCTCGTCCTCCCAGTTCGTCTCCGCCCTGCTGCTCTCCGCGCCCCGGTTCAACCAGGGTGTGGAAGTGCGCCACACCGGCTCGGCCCTGCCCTCGATGCCGCACATCCGGATGACCGTCGACATGCTGCGCTCGGTCGGCGCCCAGGTGGACGAGCCGGAGTCGGGCGGCGAGCCCGATGTCTGGCGGGTCTCCCCCTCCGCTCTGCTGGGCCGCGATCTGACCGTCGAGCCCGACCTCTCCAACGCTCAGCCGTTCCTGGCCGCCGCGCTGGTGACCGGGGGCCGGGTCACCGTCCCCGACTGGCCGCTGCGGACCACCCAGCCGGGTGACGCGCTGCGCGAGATCTTCACCGCAATGGGTGGCGCATGCGAGCTGACCGAGCGCGGTCTCACCTTCACGGGCTCGGGTTCGGTCCACGGCATCGACGTCGACCTGAGCGAGGTCGGTGAGCTGACGCCGGGCATCGCGGCCCTCGCCGCCCTCGCGGACTCCCCGTCCACCCTGAGCGGTGTCGCCCACCTGCGACTGCACGAGACGGACCGGCTCGCTGCGCTCACCAAGGAGATCAACGGTCTCGGCGGCGACGTCACGGAGACCGCCGACGGCCTGCGGATCAGGCCCCGTCCGCTGCACGGCGGCATCTTCCACACCTACGACGACCACCGGATGGCCACCGCGGGCGCGATCATCGGCCTCGCCGTGGCCGGGGTGGAGATCGAGAACGTCGGTACGACGGCCAAGACCCTGCCGGACTTCCCGGACATGTGGACCGGCATGCTCGGGGAACCCTCCGGTGCCGTCGGCGTCTCGCCCGGAGCGCTCGGGGCCTCCGCGGGAAGCCACGGGGTCTGAGGGCATGCGCCGCTACGGGAAGAACCCTGACGAGGACGACATCCGCGTCCGCCCCAACCCCAAGGGCAACCGGCCCCGTACTCACACACGCCCCAAGCACGAGGACGCCCAGGACGGCATGGTCCTCACCGTCGACCGGGGCAGGCTCACCTGCCTGGTCGACGACCGCACGGTGACGGCCATGAAGGCCCGTGAACTGGGCCGCAAGGCCGCCGTGGTGGGCGACCGGGTCTCCATCGTCGGTGACCTCTCCGGCGACAAGGACACCCTGGCCCGGATCGTGCGGATCGGCGCGCGCACGTCGGTGCTCCGCCGCACGGCGGACGACGACGACCCCTTCGAGCGGGTGGTCGTCGCCAACGCCGACCAGTTGGCCATCGTCACCGCGCTCGCCGATCCCGAACCGCGCCCTCGCATGATCGACCGCTGCCTGGTGGCGGCGTACGACGGCGGGCTCACCCCGCTCCTGGTGCTGACCAAGTCGGATCTCGCCTCGGCGGACAAGCTCCTGGAGGCGTACACCCCGCTGGGTGTCCCCTACATCGTGACCAGCCGTGAGGAGCTGGAGAACGGGGACGCCGCCGACCAGGTGCGGGAGCTGCTGAACGACCGGGTGACCGCCTTCGTCGGCCACTCCGGGGTCGGCAAGACGACGCTGGTCAACGCTCTGGTGCCGAAGGACCGGCGGCGGACGACCGGGGTGGTCAACGCCGTCACGGGGCGTGGCAGGCACACCACCACGTCGGCTCTCGCGCTGCCGCTGCCGGACGGCCGCGGCTGGGTGGTCGACACCCCGGGCGTACGGTCGTTCGGACTGCACCACGTCGACCCCTCGCGGGTCATCAACGCCTTTCCCGATCTTCAGCCGGGCACGGAGAACTGCCCGCGCGGCTGCACCCATGACGGGCAGGAGCCGGAGTGCGCGCTGGACGCGTGGGTCACGGAGGGGCACGCCGATCCGGCACGGCTCGACTCGCTGCGAAGGCTGCTCGCGACCCGGGAGCGGCGCGAGGGCGACTGAGTCACGGCGCGGCGCGGCGGCGGACGCCGGGCTGTCCCGACTCGCGCACGTTTGCGGGCTCCCACGGCTGGTAAGGGCATAATCGCGCAAGCGAGACGAAGCGTCACCTACGTGGGAGGCACCTGACGATGGCGTGGTTGCTGGTCGTGGTCGCTGGACTGCTCGAGACCGGCTTCGCCGTGTGTCTGAAGCTCTCGCACGGATTCACCCGGCTCTGGCCGACTGTCGCCTTCTGTGCGTTCGCCCTCGGCAGCTTCGGTCTGCTCACTCTGGCCCTCAAGAAACTCGACGTCGGTCCGGCCTACGCGGTGTGGACCGGCATCGGAGCGGCGGGGACGGCGATCTACGGGATGGTCTTCCTCGACGACGTGGTCTCCACGCTCAAGCTGGTGTCGATCTCGCTGGTGATCGTCGGCGTGATCGGTCTGCAGCTGTCCGGTTCGGCGCAGTGAGCTCCGGGGCCGGCACGGAGTCCGCCGGCACCAGCGTGTAGGAGAGCGCGAGCCGGAGCGCGATCTCGCAGGCCAGTTCGAGCTGCGCGGGGTCGCGCGGCTCAGGGCCTCCCTCCAGCGCGGCCACGGCCCGGTCCCTGACGAGGGTGAGCAGCTCCGTGGGCGTGGGCAGTGCCGCATCGGTCCGCCGCCCGGTGGGAGGGTCTCCCGGTCCGGGTAGGTGGTCTCCCCAGACCCCCGTGAGCAGCGCCTTGACCAGGACGTCCGCGCGGGCCGCCCGGACCGTCCAGCGAGCGAGCTCCGCCGGCCCCTCCCCCCTGGTCCGGTGGTCGCCGAGCGTCTGTTCCACCCCGGCCAGATAGCCGTCGGCCGCGCGCCGGATCAGCGCGCGGGCCAGACCGCCCTTGCTGCCGAACTCGTTGTAGAGGGTCTGCCGGGAGACCCCTGCCCCGGCCGCCACGTCGACCATGCGCACGGCCGTCCAGGGCAGCGTGGAGAACGCCGAGTGTGCGGAGTCCAGCAGTGCTTCTCGCGCCGATGGCATCGTCGCCTCCCACGCCGGGGACCTGCGCATCAGAGTTGACGCGCTCAGGGGCACTGTCAAGGGTCCGCGCACCGCCGGGACCGCCCGGTGGGGCGGCAGCCCCACCGGGGCCGTGTAGCCCGGGCGGGTGGCTGTGGATACTGTGACGGCATGCCCGATTACCACGATGATCTGCGCTTGGCCCACGTTCTGGCGGACGCCGCCGACGCGGCGACGATGGACCGGTTCAAGGCTCTGGACCTCAAGGTCGAGACCAAGCCGGACATGACCCCGGTGAGCGAGGCCGACAAACACGCGGAGGAGCTGATCCGCGGGCACCTGCACCGGGCGCGCCCGCGCGACGCGATCCTGGGCGAGGAGTACGGGATCGAGGGCACCGGTCCACGGCGCTGGGTCATCGACCCGATCGACGGCACCAAGAACTACGTACGGGGCGTCCCCGTCTGGGCGACGCTGATCTCCTTGATGGAGGCGGGCGAGAACGGCTTCCAGCCGGTGGTCGGCGTGGTGTCGGCCCCCGCGCTGAACCGCCGCTGGTGGGCGGCCAAGGGCGCCGGCGCCTTCTCCGGCCGCAGCCTGACGTCCGCGACGCGGCTGCACGTGTCGAAGGTCGAGCGGATCGCGGACTCCTCGTTCGCGTACGCCTCGATGACCGGCTGGGAGGAGCAGGGCCGGCTCGACGGCTTCATGGATCTGACGCGTGCCTGCTGGCGGACCCGCGGGTACGGGGACTTCTGGCCGTACATGATGGTCGCCGAGGGCTCGGTGGACATCTGTGCGGAGCCGGAGCTCTCCCTGTGGGACATGGCGGCGAACGCGATCATCGTCCAGGAGGCCGGAGGGCAGTTCACCAGCCTGGACGGGGTCTCCGGCCCGGGCGGTGGCAACGCGGCGGCGTCCAACGGGCTGCTGCACCACGAGTTGCTCGGCTATCTCAACCAGCGCTACTAGGGCCTCCCGTTCGGATCTTGCCGGACTCGCGTGCCCTGGTGCCTGATCCGGCCTGATCCAAGCGAAAGACCCCAGGGCCTTCGGGACGAGAGGCCCCAGGCGTCGGCGCACGCCCCCTTGTCCAGTCCCCTCCTGGGTGCGACTCTGAGAGTCCCCCCACTTGTGAACTTGTGAATTGCCTCACGAAGGCCGCTTCGCAGGTCACTTCTCGAAGGAGGCGGCTCCGCACATGCTTGTCCGCGACGCCATGAGCACCCTGGTCCTCACCATCGGCCCGGCCCATACGCTCCGCCAGGCGGCCCGGCTGATGTCGGCCCGACGTATCGGAGCGGCCGTCGTCCACGACCCGGACACCTGCGGTCTCGGCATCCTCACCGAGCGCGACATCCTCGACGCGGTCGGCGCCGGGCTGAATCCCGATGTCGAGACCGCCTCCACCCACACGACCACCGACGTGGTCTTCGCCGCTCCCTCCTGGACCCTCGCGGAGGCCGCGGAGGCCATGACGCACGGCGGCTTCCGGCATCTGATCGTGCTGGACGGCGACGGCCCGGTAGGGATCGTCTCCGTGCGCGACATCATCAGGTGCTGGGCGCCGGCCAGGAGGCACGCCGCCGGCCTGACCCTCTGACCCCGGCCCGCCCGGGGTGGCGGGCACCTCCGGCCCCGCGAACGACCGCGGGCCGGACCCCCGGACAACCCGGGGAATCCGGCCCACCGCCGACGACAAGGGCTACTGGCCGCGCAGGGCCTGGACCGCGACCTCCAGCCGCTTGCCGAAGTCTCCGTCGGCTTGACGGAAGTTGCTGACCGCGCGCTCGGCGATGTCGTCGCGCGAGACCTTGGAGATGAAGCCGGCGAGGTTGTCGATCAGCCGGGCCTTCTCGTCCTCGGACAGCAGTCGGTAGAGGTTGCCGGCCTGCACGAAGTCGTTGTCCTCGGCGTGGAGCGGCGCCTCGTGGTTGCCCGTACCGCCCGTGACGGGTACGGGCTCCCAGAGCGGCCGGTCCGTCTGGGCCGGGCCGCCGAAGCTGTTCGGCTCGTAGTTCTTCGTACCCTTGTGACGGCCGTCGTAGAGGTAGCCGTCACGGCTGTTGGTACGCGCCTCCGTGGCGTGCGGGCGGTTCACCGGCAGGTGGTCGGCGTTGATGCCGACGCGGTAGCGGTGGGCGTCGCCGTACGCGAAGAGACGGCCCTGGAGCATCTTGTCCGGGGACGGGCCGATGCCCGGCACGAAGTGCGCCGGGCTGAAGATCGACTGCTCGACCTCGGCGAAGACGTTCTCCGGGTTGCGGTTGAGCTCCAGCTTGCCGATCTCGATCGGCGGGTAGTCCTCGTGCGGCCACACCTTGGTGAGGTCGAACGGGTTGAAGCGGTACTCCGCCGCCTCGGCCGCCGGCATGATCTGCACCTGCACGGTCCAGCTCGGGAACTCGCCCCGCTCGATGGACTCGCGCAGGTCGCGCTGGTGGCTGTCCGGGTCGACACCGGAGAGGCGGACGGCCTCCTCGGTGGTGAGGTTCTTGATGCCCTGGTCGGTCTTGAAGTGGTACTTGACCCAGAAGACCTCACCGGCCTCGTTGTTCCACTGGAACGTGTGCGAGCCGTAGCCGTTCATGTGACGGTACGAGGCCGGGATGCCCCGGTCACCGAAGAGCCAGGTCACCTGGTGCGTGGACTCGGGAGACAGACCCCAGAAGTCCCAGACGTTGTCCGCCTCCTGCGAGCCGGTGTACGGGTCGCGCTTCTGGGTGTGGATGAAGTCGGGGAACTTGATGGCGTCCCTGATGAAGAACACCGGGGTGTTGTTGCCGACGAGGTCGTAGTTGCCCTCTTCGGTGTAGAACTTCAGCGCCCACCCGCGGGGATCCCTGGCCGCGTCGGCGGAGCCGAGGTTGCCCGCGACGGTGGAGAAGCGCAGGAAGGTCTCGGTCTGCTTGCCGACCTCCGAGAGGAACTTCGCCCGGGTCCACCGCGACACGTCCCGGGTCAGCGTGAAGGTGCCGTACGCACCGGCCCCGCGGGCGTGCACGACGCGCTCCGGGATGCGCTCGCGGTTGAAGTGGGCCAGCTTCTCGAGAAGCGCCTGGTCCTGGACGAGAACCGGTCCACCCGGGCCAGCGGTCTCGCTGTTCTGATTGTCGGCTACCGGAGCGCCGGCCTCCGTGGTGAGCGGTCCCTGAGTCACGCGCGCCTCCTGCGTCATTCCTGCGCAGCGTCGTTCCCTGCGCAGCCTGTTCTCGGCCGCAGCCTGTCCTTGGCCAATACGTCACCGATCCTACAATGGACTTTGTCCAAGTCAAGCAGCCTTCTAAAGTCACACCCATTCGGGACTTCGCCTTCCCACTGTTAGGCTGGGCCTCATGAGTGACCTCCTGGAACGACTTCGTGGACGCGGCTGGCGCATGACGGCACAGCGGCGCGTGGTGGCCGAGGTTCTCGAGGGGGACCATGTGCACCTGACGGCGGACGAGGTCCACGCGAGGGCCGTCGAGCGACTGCCCGAGATCTCCCGCGCCACCGTGTACAACACGCTGGGCGAGATGGTGTCCCTCGGCGAGGTCATCGAGGTCTCCACCGACCGCCGGGCGAAGCGGTACGACCCGAACGCCCACCGCCCCCACCACCACCTGGTGTGCGGGCGCTGCGGAGCGATCCGGGACGTGCACCCGTCGGGCAATCCGATGGCGGACCTGCCGGACGACGAGCGCTTCGGCTTCACCGTCTCGGACGTCGAGGTGACGTATCGCGGCATCTGCCCGAACTGCGCCGCCACGGCCTGAGGACACGCGCCACGCCGGGCGGCCGCCGCGGGCGCCGACGGCCTTTGCACGGGCATACGACAGACGCCCGG
>NZ_JBHWZS010000177.1:0-17659 GCF_042728155.1 Streptomyces sp. NPDC060209 | reverse complement strand
GCAATCAGCCGGCGGCCGGGATCCGCTCGTCCGACGGGCCCCGCGCGAACCGCATGGTGGAGGGCATGATCGCGCGATGACATGGACACCACCTTCCCCTGGCGCGCGGCCTCGCGCCCGTACAGGATCTGGCGTATTCCGCCCCCCGGCGGACTGAAAACGCCGGACCGGGTCACACGAAAGGCATGACGTCCACTGACGTAAGGACAGACAGCACCGGGGAACCCGGGCACGGCAGCACGCCGCGCCGCCGTGCCCGTATGCGGGGGTGCCTGCCGTTCGCCGGAGTGTGCGCCGCGGCGCTGGTCCTGCTGCTCCTGGGCTCCCGGCTCAGCCTGCTACCAGGGCTCGGCGGTCTCTTCGAGGAGAAGACCACGGACCGCTCCGGCCCCGCGGTACTCAAGTCCATCCAGGACATGAGCGCGTACGAGGCCGCCTCCGGCAACTTCCAGGTCGTCGTCGACCTGGAGAAGGACGCCAAATTCCTGCCCGACGCCATCCGGGGCACCCGGACGCTGTACGTCGGCGCGGGCACCGTCGGGGCCTCCGTCGACCTCGGAAAGGTCGGGGCCGACGGGGTGACCGTGAACGAGGACCGCACCACGGCCGAACTCGTGCTGCCCCACGCGGTGCTGGGAAAGCCCGCCCTGGATCCGGACCGTTCCTACGCCGTGTCCAAGCAGCGCGGCCTCCTCGACCGGCTCGGCGACTTCTTCTCCGACAACCCCGGCAGCGAGCAGGCGGTCAACAAGCTGGCGGCTCGGCACATCGGGGAGGCGGCCGAGGAGAGCGGACTCACGAAGCGGGCCGAGAAGAACACGACTTCCATGCTCCAGGGTCTGCTCGGCTCGCTCGGATTCGAGAGGGTGACGGTCCGCTACACCGATCCGCCTGGCTGACCCCTTCGCCGATCCGCCCGGCTGCCCCGCGCCACACCCACCGGAGCGAACGGCATGGCGCAAATGCGGTACGGATTCCCTCGGTTGCTCTACGTCGTGAGCTCGCCGAGCGCTCATAGGTACGCGCGCAGTTCCCGGCGTTCCACGGCGGTTCTACGCGCCCAAGGCGGTCGGCCGGCGTGGCCGACGGCCACTACCGCATCGAAGGCGTTCGCCCGGCACCCGGGCGAGGCGGCGGCCTGCGCGCACCTCCTGCGTCTGCTCGTCCGACCGGGCCGCGGCGGGTTTGCCATAACGGCAAGTTCCCTTGGTCAGCGGTATCGCGGCGCCGAATGATGGTTACGCAGACCCGACCCGAGAACGCGAGGAGTCACATGTCGCAGCCCGCCCCCGCCGTCGAGCCCTCCGCGACCGTCCCCGGGGCGTCCCACCGTCTGGTGGACGTCCCCGGCGGCCGGATCCACCTCCTGGAACAGGGGACCGGCCCTCTCGTCCTCATGATCCACGGCTTCCCCGAGACCTCGTACTCCTGGCGTCACCAGTTGTCCGCCGTCGCCGCGGCGGGCTTCCGCGCTGTCGCCGTCGACGTACGCGGCTACGGGCGCTCCTCGGCCCCCG
Source organism: Streptomyces sp. NPDC060209 (assembly GCF_042728155.1). Classification (NCBI taxonomy): domain Bacteria; kingdom Bacillati; phylum Actinomycetota; class Actinomycetes; order Kitasatosporales; family Streptomycetaceae; genus Streptomyces; species Streptomyces sp. NPDC060209. Next base: position 16,142 of record NZ_JBHWZS010000177.1, on the reverse strand, counting down.
ACCCGGTGGACGCCTACCGGATGACGGCCCATGTGGCCGACAACGTCGGCGTCGTGCACGCCCTGGGCGAGGAGACCGCGACGGTTATCGGCCACGACTGGGGCTCGCCCATCGCCGCCAACAGCGCGCTGATGCGGCCCGACATGTTCACGGCCGTGGCCATGCTCAGCGTTCCCTACGCTCCCTGGAACGCGGTGCGTCCCACCGACGGCTTCGCCCGTATCGGCGGGGCCGAAGAGTTCTACGTCAGCTATTTCCAGCAGCCCGGCCGCGCCGAGGCGGAGATCGAACCCGACGTACGAGGGTGGCTGGCCGGGTTCTACACCTCTCTCTCCGGCGACACGATGCCGCCGCCCGGCTCGGACAGCCCCTTCTTCGTTCCCGCCGGAGCGGTCATGCGCGACCGCTTCACCGGCGGCGCCCTGCCCTCCTGGCTCACGGAGCAGGAGCTGGACGTCTACAGCGCCGACTTCGAGAGGACCGGCCTGACCGGCGCGCTCAACCGCTACCGGAACGTCGACCGCGACTGGGAGGATCTGTCAGCCTGGGACGGAGCCCGCCTCACCTGCCCCGCCCTCTTCATCGGGGGTGCCCTCGACTCCTCCACCACCTGGATGGCCGATGCCATCGCCGACTACCCCACGACGCTTCCGGGCCTCGTTTCCTCGCACATCCTGGAAGGGTGCGGACACTGGATCCAGCAGGAACGCCCCGCAGAGGTCAACGCCCTGCTGACGAAGTGGCTGCACACCGTGCACCCGTGACGGGCGCGTGTCGCAGTCGGGGCCCTGTCCAGGGACCGGCGATGGTGGTGAGATGAACAGCGCAGGCATTCTCGCCGATGCGTTCGAACGCATCCATGAAGCGGTGCACGCCGCAGTCGAAGGGCTTCCGCCCGAGGGGCTCAACGCCAGGCTGGACGACGACGCGAATTCCATCGCCTGGCTCGTGTGGCACCTCACGCGGGTCCAGGACGATCACATCGCCGACGCGGCGGGGACCGAGCAGCTCTGGTTCGCCAAGGACTGGGCGTCCCGCTTCGAGCTCCCCCTCGAGAAGGGCTCGACCGGTTACGGCCACAGCAGTGCGCAGGTGGGGTCCGTGAAGGTGGCGTCGGCCGACCTACTCCTCGGCTACTTCGACGCCGTGCACGAGCACACCCTCGCCTTCGTCCAAGGGCTCGACGGCCGGGCTCTCGACCGTGTCGTGGACGACGCCTGGTCGCCGCCGGTGACCCTCGGCGTGCGGCTGGTCAGCGTCATCGCCGACGACCTGCAGCACGCCGGCCAGGCGGCGTTCGTCCGCGGCGCGCTGGAGCGCCTCTAGAGGGTGCCCGCAGGGTTGTTCACACGGCTGATGGGTGGGTGCCCGTTCCGGTACGTGCGTAGTGTCCCGGACTCGTGCCCACCACACGCTTGAAGTGCCGGGAGAAGTGGGACTGGTCGTAGAAGCCGACCGAGGCGGCGACCTCCGGCGCTCGCATCCCGCCGAGCAGCAGGCGCCGGGCCAGGTCGACACGGCGCCCTGTCAGGTACTGGTGCGGGGCCATGCCGAACTCGCGGCTGAAGGCCCGTACCAGGTGTGTGTGATGGGTGTGCAGCCGCTCCGCCGCCTCGCGGAGCGTCAGTCCTTCCACGAAGCGCTCGTCGAGCAGATCCCGGAGGGCGTACGCGACCCGGCGGTCAGCTATCTGCGGGGCGACGGGTTCGTCGCGCAGATGCCCGGCGAGACGTTCGGAGACGAGCGCGAGACGGCTCTGCGCCTCCAGTTCGTCCCCGGGGCGCTCGAGCGTCCGGTGGAGCTGGTCGACCCGGTGGCGCAGCCGAGGATCCCGCAGCACGGGCCTGTCGACCGCGCGCCCGACGAGATCCGCGTCGATCTGTGCGGTGTTCAGATACAGGACGCGCTTGCGGAAACCTCCCGGAGTCGCCGCGTCACCGTTGTGCGGGATGTGCGGAGGCAGCAGCGTCACCACGGAGCTGGGCGCGCCGTGCTCATGGCGGTCCAGGTCGTAGCGGACCATTCCCTCGTCGACGATGAGCAGCGTCCAGGCGTCATGCGTGTGCATGGGGTAGGCGTGGTCGGCGAAGTGCGCGTGGAAGACCTCGTCGATCCCCTCGACGCGCGGACGCCACGCGGTGATGTCCGGACGTGCACCCATGGACGAAGCGTACAAGAGCGCCGCCGGCCCCCGCGGTGTGCAAACTTCGTACAAGACGGCCGGCGGCCGGGCTCGGCAGACTCCTGGCATGACCGACGACAACGCACCCGTACGCTTCGACACCAAGATCGCCGTGCTGCTCCGCGACGACCTCGAGACCTGGCAGCGTCTCAACGTCACCGCCTTCCTCGTGAGCGGTCTCGGCACGCAGGCGCCCGAGGTGGTCGGGGAACCGTACGCCGACGCCGACGACACCCCGTACCTGCCCATGTTCCGGCAGCCCGTTCTCGTGTTCGCCGGGTCCAAGGAGCTCCTGACGACCGCGCACGCGAAGGCGGTCGGAAGGGGCGCGACCCTGGCCGTGTTCACCTCCGACCTCTTCGCGACCGGCCACGACGAGGCCAACCGGGCAGCCGTCCGGGCGGTGCGGAGGGACGGGATGGACCTGGTCGGCCTGGCCGTGTACGGGCCGCGGAATGCCGTGGACAAGATCCTCAAGGGTGCGTCGATGCACCCCTGACCCGCGTCCCGGCGTCACCGGGCGGATACTCACGGGCACACCCGTGCGGGTGATGGTTCCCGGTGCCATACTCAGAACAAGTCCGCTTGACAGGCTTGTCACTGTCCCGAAAGGCGACGCGTCATGAACTGGGCATCGTGGACCACCCTCGGTGTCTTCGCGGGAACCGGCGGAGTGCGCACCGAAGAGGTAGGTGTCGTGAGCGGTGATCTGACCGTGCACACGACTTGGACCGAAAAGCAGGCCGAGGTCGCCGTTCAGTACAGCGGTGCCTCGGACTGGTTCACACTGGCCGGCAGTCCGGTGCCGTGCCCCTCAGAGGAAGAAAGCAGATCCCTCCATCAGAGCGTCGTCGAGGCGGTACGCGCCGGCGGCGGAGCCACGGTTCCGGCTCCGCACACCATGGCGTGAACCGCCCGGGCGGCGCGGCAGCCGTTCAGTCTGCCGCGAAGCGCTCCACATACCGCCGCTGCCAGGGCGTCTCCACGGCCTTGGGGTGATAGTTCCGGCGGACGTAAGCGACCGCTTCCTCCGCCGGGACCCCGTCCAGTACGGCCAGCAACGCCAGAGCCGTCCCGGTCCGCCCCCGGCCGCCTCCGCACGCGACCTCGACCCGTTCGTCCGGAGCCCGGCTCCACGCCTCCTTCAGCACGGAGCGAGTCGCCTCCCTGTCGGCGGGCAGACGGAAGTCGGGCCAGCGCAGCCACCGTGACTCCCAGGCCACCGGGGGCGGCGGGCCGCCCAGCAGATGAAGCGCGAGGGTGGGCTCGGGTCCTGCGGGGAGCGGACGCCTCAGACCGCGGCCACGGACCAGTCGCCCCGACGGCAGCCGCAGGACGCCCTCAGCCTCCGGATCCCAGGTCTCCGTCACACTCAGTCCTTCCCGTCGAGGTCCTGGGACAGAAGGCTAGCCAGCTCCTCGACCGCGACCGGCGCGCTTTCGCCCACGGCAGACAGCACCAGCAGGTCGCCGTGCTGAGCTGCCAGCGCGAGCACCGAGAGCATGCTCCGGGCGTCGACCGGGTCGCTGCCCTCACGCGCGACGGTGACGGCGACCGGCTGACGCATGGCTGCCTGTACGAAGAGCGAGGCGGGACGGGCGTGCAGGCCGCTGCGGGAGCCGACGGAGACGGTGCGCTGGTACACGGGTTCACTCCTGGGTGAAGAGGGGATCTGCGGTTCGGGGGAGGGGACAGGGATCAAGCGGCCACGGCGACCTCGGAGCCGTCGTCGGCCGGAGCGGTGGTGTCCGGGTTCCGACGCATCCCCTTGAGGGCGACGACCAGAGCGGTCGACACCGCGGTGCCGATGGCGATCGCCAGCAGGTAGAGGAAGGGCTCGCCGATGAGCGGGACGACGAACACGCCGCCGTGCGGGGCGCGGAGCGTACAGCCGAACGCCATGGACAGCGCGCCCGTGACCGCCCCTCCGGCCATCACGGACGGGATCACCCGCAAGGGATCCGCCGCGGCGAACGGGATCGCGCCCTCGGTGATGAACGAGGCACCCAGCACCCACGCCGCCCTGCCGTTCTCCCGTTCGGTCCGGGTGAACAGGCTGCGGCGCAGCGTCGTGGCGAGGGCCATCGCCAGCGGGGGCACCATGCCGGCAGCCATCACGGCGGCCATGACCTTGAGACTGCCGGGCGTCGGATCGGCCAGACCGCCGACCGCGAAGGCGTACGCCACCTTGTTCAGCGGGCCGCCCATGTCGAAGCACATCATCAGGCCGAGGACGACGCCGAGGATGACCGCGTTGGAGCCCGACAGCCCGTTCAGCCAGTCGGTGAGGGCGTTCTGGAGGGAGGCGATCGGCTTGCCGACCACGATGAACATCAGGAAGCCGACCGCGATCGACGCGAGCAGTGGGATCACCAGCACCGGCATGATGCCGCGCAGCGTGGGATGCACCTTCACCCGCTGGATCGCCATCACCGCCGCACCGGCCAGCAGACCCGCGACCAGACCGCCGAGGAAGCCCGCGTCGATGGTGAGCGCGATGGCGCCGCCCACGAACCCGGGGACGAGCGCGGGCCGGTCCGCCATCCCGTAGGCGATGTACCCCGCCAGTACCGGGACCAGGAAGCCGAAGGCGGCGGTTCCGATCTGGTTGAGGAGAGCGGCCCAGCTGGCCGCCTCGCCCCAGACGAAGTGGTCGGCCACCGATTTCGCGCTCGCGATCTCGTAGCCCCCGATCGCGAAGGAAAGGGCGATGAGCAGTCCTCCGGCCGCGACGAACGGCACCATGTAACTGACGCCGGACATCAGATAGGTCCGCAGCCGGACACCGAAGTGCCCGGAGGCCCCCGCCGAAGCGCCCGTACCGGCCGGTTCGCCGCCGTCCTCGGAGATCCTGCTGATCTCGCCCCGCTCAGCCTTGCGCCGGGCCTCGGCGATGAGTTCGGCGGGCCGGTTGATGCCTGCCTTCACCCCGGTGTCGACGACCGGCTTGCCGCCGAACCGCGCCTTCTCCCGCACATCGACGTCGTGCGCCCAGATGACGGCGTCCGCGGCTGCGATCACCGCCGGATCCAGCCGCTCGAAACCGGCTGACCCCTGAGTCTCGACGTTCAGCACGACACCCTGGGCGCGTGCGGCCGCCTCCAGCGACTCCGCGGCCATGTAGGTGTGGGCGATACCCGTCGGACAGGACGTGACGGCGACGATACGGAACGGCTCGACCGTCTCCGGGTCCGCCGCGGCCTCCTCAGGGTCCGGGACCGACTCGGGAACCTCTTCGCCGCGGATCAGTGCCGCCGCGACGGCGGGGTCGTCCTCCGCCCTCAGCGCACCGGTGAATCCGGGGTCCATGAGCCGTCGTGCCAGGCTCGACAGAATCGTGAGGTGGTCGTCGTCCGCGCCCGCAGGTGCGGCTATCAGGAAGACGAGATCCGCGGGGCCGTCCGCAGCACCGAAGTCGATGCCGCTCGCGCTGCGGCCGAAGGCCAGCGTCGGCGCGGAGACATGCTCGCTCCGGCAGTGCGGAATGCCGATGCCACCGTCCAGGCCTGTCGGCATCTGGGCCTCGCGCGCCGCCACGTCGGCGAGGAAGCCGTCCAGGTCGGTGACGCGGCCGGCCGCGACCATCCGTCCGGCCAGCGAACGGGCGGCCGCGCTCTTCGTCTCGGCGGACAGGTCGAGATCGACCAGTTCCGCGGTGATCAGCTCACTCATCGCGGGGCTCCTTGCTCATGGACCGCCCGGAGGACGGTGCGGGGGGAAGGGGGCGTCGTACGACTGGACAGGGAAACGGCGGTCATGGAGCCAGCCCCGTGAGAGCCAGGTCCATGGGGATGTCCGCTGTGGTGACCACCGCGGAGGGATCGAGGTCGGCGGGCGTCGGCATGGCGCTTCCGGGCAACTGCACGGCGGCGGCGCCGTGCGCCACCGCGGCTGACAGGGCCGCCCGGCCCGTTCCGCCCGCGGACAGGAACCCCGCGAGCGAGGCGTCACCCGCGCCGACGTCGCTCCGGACGGCATCCACCCGCGCACCGGCGAAGTACGCTCCCGACGGTTCCACCAGCAACTGTCCGACGGATCCCAGGCTGGCGAGCACCGAACGTGCCCCCAGCTCGCACAGCTCCTGCGCCGCCTTGAGCGCGTCGCCGACCGTCGCGAGCGGACGGCCGACCGCCTCGGCGAGCTCCTGGGTGTTCGGCTTGATCACGTCCGGCCGCTCACGCAGTGCGGCGACGAGGGCGGCGCCGGAGGTGTCGAGAGCGATGCGGACGCCGGCACGGTGGCTGCGGGCGACCAGTTCGGCGTACCACTGCGGCGGCAGTCCGCGCGGCAGGCTTCCGCAGCAGGCGATCCAGTCCGCGCCGGCCGATCTGGCCCGGACCGTGTCCAGCAGGCGCTCGGCCTCGGCAGGGGTGATCTCGGGACCCGCCGCGTTGACCTTGGTCAGGGTGCCGTCGGGTTCGACGAGGGTGATGTTGATACGGGTGCTGCCGGTGATCGGCACCCCCGCGGCCTCGATGCCGTGTTCACCGAGCAACCGGGCCAGCAGCTCGCCCTCGGGCCCGCCCAACGGTGCGACGGCGACGGTGCGGTGCCCGGCGGCGGCGACCGCGCGGGAGACGTTGACGCCCTTGCCGCCGGGGTCGACACGGTCCGCGGTGGCCCGCAGAACGGCGCCGCGGGTGAGCCCCGGAAGTTCGTACGTGCGGTCCAGGCTCGGATTGGGAGTGACGGTCAGGATCATGCGCGTACCACTTCCGTGCCCCGGCTCTCGATGGCCCGGGCGTCCTCGGGGCTCAGCCCCGTATCGGTGATCAGCAGGTCGACGTGGGAGAGATCGCCGAAGCGCGCGAAGTGCTCCTGACCGGACTTGCCCGAGTCGGCGAGGAGCACCACTCTGCGGGCCGCCGCGATCACGGCACGCTTCACGGCGGCCTCGGCCAGATCCGGGGTGGTCAGGCCCCCCTCTGGGGAGAAGCCGTTCGTGGCGAGGAAGACGACGTCCGCGTTGATCTCGGCGTATGCGCTCAGCGCCCATGCGTCGACGGCCGCGCGGGTGCGGTGCCGAACCCTGCCGCCGACCAGATGCAACGCGATCCCCGGATGGTCGGAGAGGCGAGCCGCGACCGGCAGGGCATGGGTGACCACGGTGAGGCGCGAGTCGATCGGAACGGCGGCCGCCAGTCTGACGGTCGTCGTGCCGGCATCGATGATGATGTTGCCCTCGGCCGGGAGTTCGGCCAGTGCCGCGGCGGCGATGCGGTCCTTCTCGTCGGCCGCCACGGTGTCGCGTTCGGCGAGATCCGGTTCGAAACCGAGCCGTCCGGCCGGAATCGCACCGCCGTGCACCCTGCGCAGGAGCCCCGCCCGGTCAAGAGCCTTGAGGTCACGCCGAACCGTTTCCGCGGTCACCTGGAACTGCTCGGCCAGGGACGGCACATCGACGCGTCCGCTCTCGCCGGCGATGCGGAGAATCTCTTGCTGCCGCTCCGGTGCGTACATGTGGTTACGTATCCGTTTCATGCCCGAGTCTGTGGTTTCACCGGCAGACTACGGTTGCACGTCAGGAAAGTAAACACATTCGGGCGAGGAGTGGGCACGAACGGACTTCGGCTATGGCGGTGCGGCGCTACGGCGTTCCTCAGTCGGTGCCGTGAGCGGCCGTCCGCGGGCTCAGCGGCCGCGCCAGCAGCGGTGCCCCGAGATTCTGATGGCCACCGCTCGCCTGCATGCGCACCTCGCCGCGCTCGCTGATCTCGGCGCGCACGATTCCGGTCTCGTCCGCGTATACCGGATAGCCGCCGGCGCCGGAGCGTGCCGTGAGATGCACGACGACCACGTCGTCCTCGGTGCCGCCCGCCTGGAAGATGAGCTCGTAACTCTCCGGGTAATCCATGACCGACCTCCCGACCGGGCCCGGCAGTAGCCGCTCGCCCGTCACCTCCATTGTTTCCCACCGGGGCGCGTGGCGCTTCGGGAGCCCGGGCGAGTGACGGTCCGTGTCTGAGGATGCGAAATGGGTGAGGCGGGGCGACCATCATCTGCAAGGGACCGGACGCGTGCTGTCAGCTTCGCACGGCCGGCCGTGACGCCAGGCGGTACCGCCGGCGCGATCGGATTTCGTCGGCGCGGGGCCCACGGGCTCCCGGCCGCCCTGTGGAGAGGAACTGCCGTGCTGATGGCCAATCCCGCAACGCTGAGGAATCTCGTCAAGCGCTACGAGACACTGCGAAGCACCCATGCACGGCTGGGCACGTCCGAGAGCAGCCGTCAACTCGAGGACGTCTCCTACACCCTCTGCGTCATCACCGGAACGAGGACCGTGCCCGACGCCCTGGCTGCCGCGGCGGCGCGGTTGCACGCCGTCCCGGCGGCAGGATCGCCGGGGCCCGCCGAGGTGCAGCTCACCGCCTGACGCCTCACAGCTTCCTTGGGAATGGCGCCGGTTCCGTTCGGACCGGCGCCATTCGCCTGTCCGGAACATCTCCGAATGCGGGATCGCACGACACGCCGAATGGGCGGACGGTGCCGTCGATCGGGTGACTCCCACCGGTCGGACAACATGACTGTTCGCGGAGACGGCTAGGCATGCCAGCATGAGATTTGAGCCCCGTCGAAACAAGACCGTTTCCCCGCGTACCCGCCGGCTCCGCGTCGCCGGCGGTGCCCTGTGCGCCGCTGTTCTTGCCGCCACTCTCGTGACCGGTTGTGGTCAGGACGGCGGTGACGAGACCTCCGCGGCGACCTCCGAGGCCGCGAAGGTCCTTCCGAACCAGACTGACAGCCCTTCCGGCAGTCCCTCCGAGACGGCGCAGCTGACCGAGGACCAGACCGAGCGCAAGGAACTGCTGTCGACCGTCAAGGTCACCTTCGACAAGGCCGCCACGACGGCAGTCGGCGAGGTGTCCGGTGGCAAGCTGACCGATCTGGACCTCGAGGGCCTCGACGACGAGGACGACGCATCCGGTAGCCCGAGCCCCTCCGGCAGCGAGACCGACGGCGCCAGCCCGAGTCCCGAGGGCAGCGCGAGCCCGAGCGGCACCGGCAGCCCGAGCCCGAGCCCGAGCGGCAGCTCCACCAGCCCGAAGTGGATCGCGGAGGTCGCCGAGGAGGACGGCACCGCACACAAGGTGACCATCGACGCGGTGTCCGGGAAGGTCCTCGATTCCGCGCCGGACGCCGATCAGAGCGCCGCCGACAAGACGGAACTGGCGGACCAGCTCTCCAAGGCGACGCAGACGCCCCAGCAAGCGGCCAAGGTCGCCACGGACAAGCAGCCGGGCTGGGTCACCTCGATCGGCCTCGACGAGAACGACAGCAAGGTTCTGGTCTGGCAGGTCGACGTGGTCTCCAAGGACTGGAACAAGACCACCTTCGACGTGGACGCGGCCAAGGGCACGATCACTGACGAGCAGGTCGACGACGACTGATCACAGCACGGACGGACTCATCGGTGGCGGACCGCATGGCGGTGCGCCACCGATGTGCGTCACCCGGCGAGTCAGGGCCGAGGGGACTTGGGCTCAGCGGCCTTCGTCCGTCAGGTCACGGGTGAAACGCAGTCCGGGCTTTCCCGTCAGCGTGATCGCACCCGTCTCCACGAATCCCGTGCGGGCCAGGACGGCCCTCGATCCCGCGTTGTCCACCGTCGTCTCGGCCCGGAGGACGGTCAGGCCGTACTCCGCGAAGGCCAGCGCGCATATTCTGCGGACTGCTGACGTGGCCAGCCCCCGCCCCGCCGCGCGCTCGGCGATCCGGTATCCGAGCTCGGCCGAGCCGCCGGTGACGCCGACGAGGTTGACACGCCCCAGCACGGCCCCGTCGCCGTCCGCCAGGATGTGGAAGTGGTGCATCCCCGCCGCCTGCTCCGCGAGCAGCTCGGCGTGTCGCGCGTCGAACCCGGCGAAGAACCCGTCCCCCCGGTCCGGGACCGCAGCGGCGAAGTACGCGCGGTTCTCCCGCTCGAAGGCGAGCAGAGCAGGGGCGTGATCGGGGCGAAGGCGTTCGAGGACGGTCATGCGGCGACGATATCCAGCCGCGGTCGTCGGTGCGGCACGAGCAGCACCGGCTTCGTCGCCGCCGCACGGGAAGGTCCGGCTCATCAGGCGGGAGGGACCGTGACGCTCACAGCCGGGCCCCGACGGAGGCGCCGTTGCGCGGCACGAGAAACGCCGGGGCGGACGGAAGGGAGCCGTCGGCCCCGCGCGGGCCCGTGACAGGGGTCGTGTCCGTGCTGAGGACCGACGAGTCGTTCCATGTGCCGCCGATGTCCCAGGAGTTGCCACTTGAGACGGTGTCCGTCCCGAGAGCGGCGGGACGCCCGTCCGAGACGGCCAGATTCGCGGTGAGGCCTGCGCGGGCACCCGTCGTGTCCGCGTCGAAGCCGGTGCCGCTGTTGCCGAACGTGCTGTTACCGCTCAAGGTGAGTGTGCCGGGGTTGCCGTTGTCGGTGACACCGTGCTTCGCGTTCTCGAACGCGACCGAATTCCGGACGGAGTGGCCCACCGAGGGGGCCGGCGTCCCGCCTCCGAGCTTGAAGCCGTTTCCGTCGCCCGCGAAATCGGGGAAGTCCCAGCGGTTGAATCCGTTGCCGTAGGCAATCGTGTTCTCCACCAGAACGGGGGACGCGAACTTCCAGGCGTCGAAGCCGTCGTCGACGTTGTTCCACAACCGCACCCCCCGCACCACGTTGCCGGCACCGCTGCCCTCCTTGATGCCGAGGCCGTCCGCGCTCTCTCCGTTCTTGCGCGGGTCGCGATTGCCGAAGCTGTCGAGATCCAGGATCTGGTTGCCGCTGGAGTCGCCCTGGAGCTGGAAGCCCGTCTCGTAGTTGCCGCGGGTCGTGAGCCGGGAGAACACGTTGTCGTCGCAGCTGTCGCAGTAGTAACCGTACGGACCGTTGATGATTTCCAGGCCGGACACCCGCCAGTGCGACGCCTCCTGATGGATCGCACCTCGCTCGGCCCGCGGGATGCTGCCGCCCACGGGCGTGTGGCTCGCCGGCAGTGCCTCGCCGTCGATGACGACCCGTTCCCCCTGGTACGCGCCGAGCGAGATCGGCTGTGACTCCTCGCCCGAGGTGGTGATGGTGATGTTGTCCACGAGGGTGTAGGTGCCGCCCCGGACGGCGATGGCATCACCGGGCCCGGCCATGTCCACGGCCTTCTGGATGGTCCTCAGCGGGTGAGCGAGGGTGCCCGCGGCGGAGTCGTCCCCGTCCACCGCCACGACGAGGGTCGACGCGGCGGCCGATGCCTCACCCGGCGCCGCCGTGACCACGGCTCCGAGAAACACCGCTACGGACAGGCCGACGATACGCATACGAGCTCCCTCATGAGACGGCTGACGAGAGGACAGTGGTCGCCGGCGCCCGAAACGTTGCCGCTCACCCGCGACCGGACGGCCGTCTCCACGGTTCAGGGCGCGATTCCCACGTTCCCGAGGCGGCTCCACCTCCACTCCTGGGCCCGGGTCATCGCCGGCCAGCGCGTGGCCCCCTCGCGGGGGTTCACCCGTGAGGCATAGGAGGCGGGACGATGTTCCGGCCGGAAGAAGCACCCGGTCCCGTACTCCGCGTCGAAGGCGGGACAGGAGGACGCGACGGAGGCCGGCGTGGGCTTGCGCCCCGTTCGTACCCACCCGGACAACGCCGAGACCGCACTGGCGTACTCCGCGGTGCTGAGCCCGCTGTGCTCGCTCTCCTGGGTGAAGGTCTGTACGAGGTGGCGGTCACGGTGAGCGCCTTTCAGGCTGTCGAGGTACGCAGCCTCGTGCTCGACGAAGGCGGTGGGGTCGTCGATGGCGTGCATGGTGAGCACCGGGACGGACACCGCGCCGGTCACATCGCTGTCGTAGGACAGGTCACGCCGCGCGGAGGGGGCGGCGGAGAACCGTTCGACCCCGGCGTTGAGTGCCGCGTCGTCGTGCGACCCGCTGTAGCGCACGTGCCGGTTGCTGAAGGGGCTGCGCATTCCGACTCGGCCCACGATGTCGCGGAACGTGAAGGTGGCGAAGGAGAGGTGCGACTCGAGTGTCCGCTCGGGGATCTTCGTGACCGCGAGGATGTCGTCGAGGTTCCGCTGCTGGAGGGGCGTCCGGTCGGCCGGCTGCGAGGCGTGACCCGTGCACTCCTGGAGCCTGGCGCGCAGCCCCGCGGCGGTCATGGCCGAATCCTCGCGGAGCCCCATCCACAGGGGGTACGACGGCTCGGACGGGCGCGGGTGGTTTCGGCAGTAGTACTGGTAGACGACGCGGAGGTCCACCCGGTAGTCGTAGCCACGGGAGCCGCCCGCGAGGACGCCGTTGGTCAGCAGGGCGCCGTCATAGGGCGAGTCGGCGCCGGATCCGTACGTCTCGATGGTCTTCGCGGCCACGTTCCCGCCCCAGGACTGCCCGTGGATCAGGGTGGTGCTCGGGCGCCCGAACTTCTCCGTGAACAGGCGGCGCAGATTCTCCGTGTCCGCGGCCGCCATCCTCGTTCCGTATCCGCCGCGGCGGTATGCCGATCCCGCCCAGGCGTATCCCTCGTCGACCATGACCGACCAGCGCTCCAGGTCGTCGGCGCTGCGCTGCGGGTCCGACTCCGCGCCCAGACCGGGGCCGCCGTGGGCGTGCAGGACCAGCGTTCCGTTCCACCTGCGGGGGATGGCGACGGTGTAGTGCGCGCCGTGGGAATCCTGGCCGGCGTAACACGTCGCCTTCGCCGCCAGATCCGCCGGGCAGGGAGCCGAACCCGGCGCTGCGGCCGCCGCCGAGGGCTGGGCCGGGCCGATGAGGCAGGCCGCGAGAATCCCCGCGACACAGCCTGCCGTCACCGTGGACAGCCTTCCGCGTGAACGCCGCCTCTGGAGAAGGGCGGTCACGGTATTGCCTGTTGGTTTCTCGCTCGGGTGCATGCCGGCCGATGCTAGCCACGCCCGGGGCGTACGCCAGGGGTCCCGCCGTTGCGTTCATATCGTTCACCGGCGGGCGCTCTCGTTCGTACACCGATGCGAACGGTGACCTCGGGCCTTCGCGCGCGTTGTACAGGGCGTGCCCTCTTCCTCCGCCAGCTCACCCCCCGCGCCGGCCGCACCGGTGGTGAAGCCGAACCCCTTTCTGCTGACGCCCCGCCAGGGAGAAGCCGCCCGTGCGCTCCTGGTCCACGTGAGCTCCCTGCCGCTGAGGGGAGCCGATGCACAGCTCCTCGCGGTCGTCGTCGCCATCCGGGCGGCCCGGAAGGGAGTCGGCAACCTCACCGGTCAGGACGTGCGTTCCCTCCGCCTGGCCGATCCGGAGGGAGCGGTCACCGCCTTCGCCGCCCTGGGCTGGCAGGGGCAGGAGGCCCTGCTCGGCGAGGACCTCGTGACCCCGGTGGGGGTCACCGTGCCGGACCTCGCCGGCCGGCTGCCCTTCGGCAAGGTGATGCGCTCCAGGGTGTCGGGCTGGACGGTCCGGACCCTGTCCGCCAAGCCGGTCAAGAAGACCTCGTCCGCCGCGCGGCTGGCCGCGCTGTTCCTGGCCGCCCACGGACCGGCCGACGAGCACGGCACGCTGCCGGCCCATCTGCCCGACGAGTGCCGGGCCGCCCTGCCCGAACTGCTCGCCAAGGGGTTCCTGCGGGAGCTGGACGGTGACCGGTACCTGCTGGCCGATGCCGTACGGCATCTGTCGGGAATGCGTCCCCCGTCCGACACCCCGGCCGGCAAGCGCGACGAGCCGGAGGCGGAACGGCTGAGCTGGGACGAGTGGAAGGACCGGGCGAGCGTGGCCCTGCGACGGCATGTCGATGCTGTCGAGCGCTGCCCCGAGTGTTCCCTGTCCACGGCCAGGGTGTCGGAGGCCTTCATGCGCAAGGCGGTTCCCGCCCAGTTCGGGGAGAAGGCGCGTACCGCCTACGACACCTGGGTGGCCAAGTACCCCGGCCAAGGGCCTGCCGCCGCCGAGTTCGCCGCCGCGTTCCGTGCGGCGCACGGCCACGGCCCCTCCGTCAAGCAGCTCTGCAAGGCGCTGGGCTGGGGAAAGATGTCACGGGAACTGCGGATCCACGTCATCCGTCGGCTGATCGCCGAAGGGTGGCTGATGAACACCGATCCGGTGCCGTGGACCCTGCGCCCGGGCAAGGCGGCCCAGGCCGGTGTGTCCGGTGCGACGGCCCCCGCGACCGCCGCCGGACGCCGGCGCTGAGTGCGGCGGGTGCGTGTCACGCCCCCGCCCACCCGATACCCGAGGTCACGTGCACCGGCGTCGCCCCAGGCGTCCCGGTGCCGAACGCGGTGCGTTCCCAGGGTTCAACGTGATTGTGATGGGCATGCCAGGCGTAGCGCGCGTGCCCCCCACAGTCACGCGCCGACCGGGAGGACGCAGTGAGAAGCAGCGCACCGTTCCGCAAGGCCACACTCGTCGTGACCAGTGCCGTCGCGTTGGTCATCGCCTCCGCCGGAAGCGCGCTCGCCGCCCCGCCGGCCGCGTTACCCGCCGCCGCGGACGCGATGGAGCAGGCCTTCCAGCCGGCGTACGACTACGACACGGACGGCTGCTATCCCACGTCGGCCATCGGCCCCGACGGAAGCATCGCCACCGGCCTCAACACCACCGGTGCGGTCAACGGCAGTTGCCATGACGCCGTGGATCTGGACAACACCAACGGCTACTCCCGTTCCCTGTGCAACAACGGTTGGTGCGCGGTCATGTACGGGCTCTACTTCGAGAAGGACCAGGCCGTGGCCGGCAGCGGGCTCGGCGGGCACCGGCACGACTGGGAGCACGTCGTGGTGTGGATCCAGAACAACGAGGCCCGCTATGTATCCACCTCTGCCCACGGCGACTTCGACGTCTACGCCAGTGACCGGATCCGATGGGACGGGACCCATCCCAAGATCGTTTACCACAAGGACGGTATCGGCACCCATTGCTTCCGCCCCGCGAATTCCAACGACGAGCCGCCGGAGAACCACTACCACCAGTGGCGGTTCCCCGGCCTCGTCGGCTGGAACGGCTACCCGGCCGGCCTGCGGGACAAGCTGGTACAGGCGGACTTCGGCAGCGCCGTTTTCGGCCTCAAGGACGGCAATTTCAGCAGCCACCTGCAAAAGGCCCTGCCCGCGGGCATCCCCTTCGACCCCAACGCCTGACGTACGGGGCCCGAAGCCGCGAGCGTGCGCCGACGCACGCTCCGGTGATACGGCGAGTCCGCCCCGACACGCGCCTCGGTGACCCCGCGAGGCGAGCCCTGGCGTGGTGTCAGCGGGCGGACAGCTCCGAAGGGGCCTCCTGGACCACCCACCCGTTGCCGTCCGGATCGGCGAAGGACATGAACGAATTCCAGGTGTCCCCCTTGCCCTCCTCCCAGCCCGTCGCGCCCACATGCCGGATCGGGGACACGTCCACACCCCGGCCCGCCAACTCCTCGCGTGCGGCCTCGATGTCCGTCACACAGACCTGGAGGCCCTGCAGTGTGCCGGGGGCCATCGCGCGCTCTCCGGGAAACGCGGGCATCCCCTGCAGCATGGCGATCGAACAACGCGAGCCCGGCGGCGTCATCTGGATGATGCGCATACCCGGGGCGACCTCGTCGTCCAGGTCCAGCTTGAAGCCCGCCTTCTCGCTGTAGAACGCCTTCGCCCGGTCCATGTCGGTGACGGGGACCGGGATGACTTCGAGTGTCCAGTTCATGGAGCCTCCTCAGCAGAGCCAGTTCGCCTGGCCGGTTTCCTTGTCCTCGGCGAAGCCGGGACGGCAGGGGCCACGGCGAACTCCGAAGGAGGTCCACCGTCGCCCAGGGAGGAGGCGCGGAGCACCCCGAAACGCCAGCAGGGCCTGAACTTCGACCATTTATCTTGCCGATGGGCCCGGGGCCGGCCCCCGCCCCTGCGGGTCCCGGCCCTCACCGGCCATCCGGAGCGGCCTTCCGACGATCCGGACGAAGACCCTAAGGGCTGTCCCGTAGCACCCGGCGGGCGCACGACGACAGCTACGGCACCTCGCCGCGTTGTCGGGTCGCCCGAATACGCCCAGTATGAGG
>NZ_JBHWZS010000176.1:0-17716 GCF_042728155.1 Streptomyces sp. NPDC060209 | reverse complement strand
GTCCTCGAGCTCTCGGACGGGGGCCATCGCTCTGCCTGTACGGCTTTCGTCCCGGAGACCGGTCCGGCGGCGGGCGAGCGCCTCAGCTCTTGTCGTTGGACGGGCCGCCCACCTGGATGCCCGCCATCCGGGACCACTCGTAGGGGCCCGTGCGGACCTTCGCCGCGAACTCGCCGTCGAAATCCTCGTGGACCGTGATGCCCGCCTTCTGCGTGGCGCTCTCGGCGACGGCGTAGGAGGGCGCGACGAGGTCGCCCCAGCCGCCGTCCTCGCCGACCAGCACGATGCGGGTGCCCGTCTGCCCGAGGTGGGCGAGCTGCCCCTCGGCTCCGCCGTGCGCCTTGGCGAAGGCACCGATCTGCTTGGCGAGCTTCGCAGCCCTGCGCTCCGCGCGGGCCGCGTGCTTGTCGTCCGTCTGCTGGGTCTGAGGCTCTGCCGTCTCTGCCATGAACAGGATGCTACCGACGGGTAGATCAACTGGCGACGGGCGGGGGGGTGGCATCGGCCACGTCCCCCGCCCGTCGGCGGAGCTTCGGTGCGTGCGGGACTACCTCAGGAAGGGGTCCACCGCGACGGCGACGAAGAGGAGCGAGACATAGGTGATGGACCAGTGGAACAGCCGCATCTCCTTGAGCTTGGCGCCGGTGACGCCGCCCTTCGCCCGGTTCTGCAGACCGTGCGCCTCCCAGAGCCAGAATCCACCGGTCAGTACCGCCACCAGTGTGTAGAACCACCCGGTGTAGCCCAGCGGGGTCAGCAGCAGCGAGACGCCGACCATCACCCAGCTGTAGATGACGATCTGGCGGGCGACCACCTGGTTGGAGGCGACGACCGGGAGCATCGGGACGCCGACCCGGGCGTAGTCCTCCTTGACCTTCATCGACAGCGGCCAGTAGTGCGGCGGCGTCCAGAAGAAGATGACGGCGAAAAGAATGACCGCGGCCCAGCTCATCGAATTGGTCACGGCCGACCAGCCGATGAGCACCGGCATACAGCCGGCGATTCCGCCCCAGACGATGTTCTGCGAGGTACGGCGCTTCAGCAGCATCGTGTAGACGACGACGTAGAACAGAAGTGCGCCGAGTGAGAGAGCCGCGGAGAGCCAGTTGACGAGCAGTCCGAACCAGACCGTGGAAATCACCGCGAGGGCGATTCCGAAGGCAAGGCACTCCCTGGGGCTCACCATGCCGGTGACCAGCGGCCGCTGGGACGTACGGTCCATCAACGCGTCGATGTCGCGGTCGATATACATGTTGAGCGCATTGGCACCGCCCGCGGAGAGATATCCGCCGATGGTGGTGGTCACTACGAGCCAAAGATCGGGCACGCCCTGAGCGGCGAGGAACATCACCGGAACGGTGGTGATCAACAGCAGCTCGATGATGCGCGGCTTGGTAAGAGCCACGAATGCCTTGATGCGGGCCCCGAACGGGCGATGGCCCACTGGGCTCGGAGTCAAGGCGACCCCTGCGGGTCGGGACTCGACGGCCGTCACGCACACCCCTGACAGAGAAATCCCAGCAAGCTCCGGGCAGGAAGGCCCGGTAAAGACTTGCGCGAACCAGACCACTGTAGACGTTGGGCATACGCCGCTCTTCGCGGGGGTGGGGTCGTGTTGGGGTGGCGCAGAAGTGAACGACGGCGCTCATACGGGAGGCGAACTCCGCAGGTCGCCCGCACTGTGGAAAGGGCAGAAGTACGGCCTTGCGACGGGGGTAGGCTCGACAATGCCCGGTGCGGTAACCAGTCACCGGTTTACAAACAGTGGAGAGGAGCCCTGACTCAGGGTGAGCACCAAGCCGACCACCACAGACCTTCAGTGGACCGAATTGGACCAGCGGGCCGTGGACACCGTCCGCGTCCTCGCCGCGGACGCCGTACAGAAAGTCGGAAACGGCCACCCGGGCACGGCGATGAGCCTCGCTCCTGCGGCGTACACCCTCTTCCAGAAGGTGATGCGCCACGACCCGGCGGACGCGGACTGGACCGGACGCGACCGGTTCGTACTGTCCGCGGGCCACTCCAGCCTGACGCTGTACATCCAGCTCTACCTGGCCGGATACGGCCTGGAGCTGGACGACCTCAAGGCCTTCCGCACCTGGGGCTCCAAGACGCCCGGCCACCCGGAGTACGGCCACACCACCGGTGTCGAGACGACGACCGGCCCGCTGGGCCAGGGTGTCGCCAACGCCGTGGGTATGGCGATGGCCTCCCGCTACGAGCGCGGTCTCTTCGACCCGCAGGCGGCCGCCGGCACCTCCCCGTTCGACCACATGGTCTGGGTCGTCGCCGGTGACGGCTGCCTCCAGGAGGGCATCTCGGCCGAGGCGTCCTCGCTGGCCGGCCACCAGAAGCTCGGCAACCTGGTGCTGCTGTGGGACGACAACCACATCTCGATCGAGGGCGACACGGAGACCGCGGTCTCCGAGGACACCCTGAAGCGCTACGAGTCCTACGGCTGGCACGTCCAGCGTGTGGACCAGCTGCCCAGCGGTGACCTGGACCCCGAGGGTCTCTACCGCGCGCTGCAGGCCGCCAAGGCCGAGACGGAGCGCCCGTCGTTCATCGCGGCCCGCTCGATCATCGCGTGGCCCGCCCCGAACGCCCAGAACACCGAGGCCGCGCACGGCTCGGCGCTCGGCGACGACGAGATCGCGGCCACCAAGCGGGTGCTCGGCTTCGACCCGGAGAAGACCTTCGAGGTCTCCGACGAGGTCATCGCGCACACCCGTGAGGCGCTGGACCGCGGCCGTGAGGCCAAGGCCGAGTGGGAGAAGAGCTTCGCCGCGTGGCGCACCGCCAACCCGGAGCGCGCCGCCGACTTCGACCGGATCGCCGCGGGCGAGCTGCCCGCGGGCTGGGAGGACGAACTCCCCGTCTTCGAGGCCGGTCACGGCGTCGCCACCCGTGCCGCCTCCGGCAAGGTCCTGCAGGCGCTCGGCGGTGTCATCCCCGAGCTGTGGGGCGGCTCCGCCGACCTCGCGGGCTCGAACAACACCACGATCGACAAGACGTCGTCGTTCCTCCCGGTCGGCAACCCGCTGCCCGAGGCCGACCCGTACGGCCGGACGATCCACTTCGGCATCCGCGAGCACTCCATGGCCGCGGCCATGAACGGCATCGCGCTGCACGGCAACACCCGCATCTACGGCGGCACCTTCCTGGTGTTCTCCGACTACATGCGCAACGCCGTCCGGCTCTCCGCGCTGATGCACCTGCCGGTGACGTACGTGTGGACGCACGACTCGATCGGCCTCGGCGAGGACGGCCCGACGCACCAGCCGGTCGAGCACCTGGCCTCGCTGCGCGCCATCCCGGGCCTCAACGTCGTCCGTCCGGGCGACGCCAACGAGACTGCCATCGCCTGGCGCGAGATCCTCAAGCGCGGCAAGAAGGACTTCGGCAAGAGCGCCCCGCACGGTCTGGCGCTGACCCGCCAGGGTGTGCCCACCTACCCGGCGAACGAGAACGCGGCCAAGGGCGGCTACGTCCTCTTCGACGCCGAGGGCGGCGAGGCGCAGGCCGTTCTGATCGCCACGGGTTCCGAGGTCCATCTGGCCGTCGAGGCCCGCGACGAGCTGCAGGCGGCCGGTGTGCCGACCCGTGTGGTCTCGATGCCGTGTGTCGAGTGGTTCGAGGAGCAGGACCAGGCGTACAAGGACAGCGTGCTGCCGCCGTCCGTCAAGGCCCGGGTCGCCGTCGAAGCGGGCATCGGCCTCACCTGGCACCGGTACGTGGGCGACGCCGGCCGGATCGTCTCGCTGGAG
Organism: Streptomyces sp. NPDC060209; assembly: GCF_042728155.1. Taxonomy (NCBI): domain Bacteria; kingdom Bacillati; phylum Actinomycetota; class Actinomycetes; order Kitasatosporales; family Streptomycetaceae; genus Streptomyces; species Streptomyces sp. NPDC060209. Next base: position 13,949 of record NZ_JBHWZS010000176.1, on the reverse strand, counting down.
CACTTCGGTGCGTCGGCGGACGCCAAGGTCCTCTTCCGCGAGTTCGGCTTCACCGCCGCGCACGTGGCGGAAGCCGCCCGGGAATCTCTCGCCTCCGCTGCGCGCTGACGCGGTTATACGACAAGTAGGAGATGCAATTCTCATGACAGACGCACTCAAGCGCCTCTCGGACGAGGGCGTGGCGATCTGGCTCGACGACCTGTCCCGCACACGGATCACCTCCGGCAACCTCGCCGAGCTGATCGACCAGAGTCACGTCGTGGGTGTCACGACCAACCCGTCGATCTTCCAGAAGGCGATCTCCCAGGGCCACGGTTACGACCAGCAGCTCACGGACCTCGCCACCCGCAAGGTCACGGTCGACGAGGCCATCCGCATGATCACGACGGCCGACGTCCGTGACGCCGCCGACATCCTGCGTCCGGTCTTCGACGCGACGGATGGCCAGGACGGTCGGGTCTCCATCGAGGTCGACCCGCGCCTGGCCCACAACACCCTGGCCACGGTCGCCGAGGCCAAGCAGCTGGCCTGGCTGGTGGACCGGCCGAACACGCTCATCAAGATCCCGGCGACGAAGGCCGGTCTGCCGGCCATCACCGAGACCATCGGGCGGGGCATCAGCGTCAACGTGACCCTGATCTTCTCGCTGGAGCGCTACCGCGAGGTCATGGACGCCTACCTGGCGGGCCTGGAGAAGGCGAAGGCCGCGGGCCTGGACCTCTCCAAGATCCACTCTGTGGCGTCCTTCTTCGTGTCCCGCGTGGACACCGAGATCGACAAGCGCCTGGACGCGGTCGGCAGCGACGAGGCGAAGGCCGCGAAGGGCAAGTCGGCACTCGCCAACGCCCGTCTGGCCTACGAGGCGTACGAGGAGGTCTTCGCGGGCGACCGCTGGGCCGCCCTGGACAAGGCGCAGGCCAACAAGCAGCGTCCGCTGTGGGCCTCCACCGGCGTGAAGGACCCGTCCCTCAAGGACACCCTGTACGTCGACGACCTGGTCGCGCCGAACACGGTCAACACCATGCCGGAGGCGACGCTCGACGCCGTGGCCGACCATGGGGAGATCACCGGCAACACCGTCGCCGGCGGCTACGACCAGGCCCGCGCGGACCTCGACACGATCAAGAGGCTCGGAGTCAGCTACGACGAGGTCGTCCAGCTGCTCGAGGACGAGGGCGTCGAGAAGTTCGAAGCCGCCTGGATCGACCTGCTCAACTCGACCGAGGCCGAGCTCAAGCGCCTCGCTCCTTCGGAGGGCTGACCACCTTGTCTGGTGTTCCCGGAGCCAACCCGCTCCGTGACGCTCAGGACCGACGGCTCCCGCGTATCGCGGGGCCGTCGGGCCTGGTGATCTTTGGCGTCACGGGCGATTTGTCCCGTAAAAAGCTGATGCCCGCCGTCTACGACCTGGCCAACCGCGGCCTGCTGCCACCGGGCTTCTCGCTCATCGGCTTCGCGCGCCGCGACTGGGAGGACGAGGACTTCGCCCAGGTCGTCCATGACGCCGTCAAAGAGCATTCCCGCACCCCGTTCCGCGAAGAGGTCTGGCAGCAGCTCAGCCAGGGCATGCGCTTCGTCCAGGGCAACTTCGACGACGACGACGCGTTCGAGACCCTCAGGGCCACGATCGAGGAACTCGACAAGGCGCAGGGCACGGGCGGCAACTTCGCCTTCTACCTCTCCGTGCCGCCGAAGTTCTTCCCCAAGGTCGTCCAGCAGCTCAAGAAGCACGGGCTGGCCGACCAGAAGGAAGGCAGCTGGCGACGGGCCGTCATCGAGAAGCCGTTCGGTCACGACCTGGAGAGCGCGCAGGAGCTGAACCAGCTCGTGCACGACGTGTTCCCGCCGAACGAGGTCTTCCGTATCGACCACTACCTCGGCAAGGAGACGGTCCAGAACATCCTGGCGCTGCGCTTCGCCAACACGATGTGGGAGCCGATCTGGAACAGGTCGTACGTCGACCACGTCCAGATCACGATGGCCGAGGACATCGGCATCGGCGGCCGGGCCGGTTACTACGACGGCATCGGCGCGGCCCGTGACGTCATCCAGAACCACCTGCTCCAGCTGCTGGCGCTGACGGCGATGGAGGAGCCCGGCTCCTTCCACCCCAAGGCTCTGGTCGCCGAGAAGCTGAAGGTGCTCACGGCGGTGGAGCTGCCCGAGGACCTGGGCAAGCACACGGTGCGCGGACAGTACACGCACGCGTGGCAGGGTGGCCAGGAGGTGCCCGGCTACCTCGAGGAAGACGGCATCGACCCCAAGTCGAAGACGGACACCTTCGCCGCGATCAAGCTGACGATCAACAACCGCCGCTGGGCCGGGGTGCCGTTCTATCTCCGTACCGGAAAGCGGCTCGGCCGCCGGGTCACCGAGATCGCGGTCGTCTTCAAGCGCGCCCCCTATCTGCCCTTCGAGTCCGGTGCGACGGAGGAGCTGGGCGGGAACGCCCTGGTCATCCGGGTGCAGCCGGACGAGGGGGTCACGGTCCGGTTCGGCTCCAAGGTGCCCGGCACGTCCATGGAGGTGCGGGACGTCACGATGGACTTCGCCTACGGCGAGTCCTTCACGGAGTCCAGCCCGGAGGCGTACGAGCGGCTCATCCTCGATGTCCTGCTCGGCGACGCCAACCTCTTCCCGCGCCACCAGGAGGTCGAGCTCTCCTGGAACATCCTCGACCCGATCGAGGAGTACTGGGACAAGCACGGCAAGCCCGCCCAGTACCCGTCCGGCACCTGGGGTCCGGCCGAGGCCGACGACATGCTCGCACGCGACGGACGGAGCTGGCGCCGGCCATGAAGATCGATCTCACGGAAACCACGTCCAGCAAGATCAACCAGGCCCTCATCTCGGCCCGCCGGTCCATCGGCTCCCCGGCCGTCGGCATGGTCCTCACCCTCGTCATCGTCACGGACGAGGAGAACGCCTACGACGCGCTCAAGGCGGCGAACGACTCCTCGCGCGAGCACCCCTCGCGGATCATCGTGGTGATCAAGAGGGTCAGCCGTTCACCGCGTGCGCGCCGCGACGCCCGGCTCGACGCCGAGATCCGCGTCGGTTCCGACGCCGGCTCGGGCGAGACCGTCGTCCTGCGCCTGCACGGCGAGCTGGCCAACCACGCCCAGTCGGTCGTCCTGCCGCTGCTGCTGCCGGACGCTCCGGTGGTGGCGTGGTGGCCCGAGGACGCTCCGGCGGATCCGGCCAAGGACCCGCTGGGCGCGCTCGCCCAGCGGCGTATCACCGACACCTACTCCGCCGAGCACCCGCTCGACGAGCTGTCGGTGCGTGCGGCGACGTACCGGCCGGGGGACACGGACCTGGCCTGGACACGCATCACGCCGTGGCGCTCGATGCTGGCGGCGGCACTCGACCAGCAGCCCGCGCAGGTCGTCTCGGCGACGGTCGACGGCGAGTCCGACAACCCGAGCTGCGAACTGCTGGCCATGTGGCTCGCGGACCGTCTCGGGGTCCCGGTGGAGCGCACCCTCTCCGGTGGTCCCGGTCTGACGGCCGTGCGGCTGGAGACCAAGAACGGCGTGATCGTTCTGGACCGGCCCGACGGCTCGCTGGCGACGCTCTGCATGGCCGGCCAGCCTGACCGTGCGGTCGCGCTGAAGCGGCGGGAGACCGCAGAGCTCCTCGCGGAGGAGCTGCGGCGTCTGGACCCGGACAACATCTACGAGTCCACGGTGAAGTTCGGCGTGGAGCGCCTCGGCGGGCCCACGGAGCCGTCGTCCGTCGGTTCGGGGCAGAAGCGGCCGGAGCCGGCTGGTACAGCCGCCCCCGCCGCGAAGAAGGCGGCGGCCAAGAAGGCGGCGTCGAAGTGAGTGCTCCGCAGCTCGTCGTGCACCGCGACAAGGAGCTGATGGCTCAGGCCGCGGCGGCCAGGCTGATCACGAAGATCGTGGACGCCCAGGCCGCCCGCGGTTACGCCTCGGTGGTCCTCACCGGCGGGCGTAACGGCAACGGCCTGCTGGCCGCGCTCGCCGGCTCTCCCGCCCGGGACGCGATCGACTGGTCGCGGCTCGATCTGTGGTGGGGCGACGAGCGGTTCCTGCCCGAGGGCGATCCGGAGCGCAATGTCACGCAGGCCCGCGAGGCCCTGCTGGACAAGGTGGAGCTGGACCCCTCCCGGGTCCACGCGATGCCGGCGTCCGACGGGCCGTACGGCGGGGACGCCGACTCCGCGGCCGCGGGGTACGCGGCGGAACTCGCCGCCGCGGCGGGCCCGGAGGACCACGGGCCCGTACCGACGTTCGACGTGCTGATGCTGGGCGTCGGCCCGGACACCCATGTCGCGTCGCTCTTCCCGGAGCTGCCCGCGGTGCGGGAGACCGAGCGCACCGTCGTCGGTGTGCACGGCGCTCCCAAGCCGCCGCCCACCCGCGTCTCGCTCACACTGCCCGCCATCCGCGCGGCGCGTGAGGTGTGGCTGCTGGCCGCGGGTGAGGACAAGGCGGAGGCGGCGGAGATCGCGCTGTCCGGGGCCGGGGAGATCCAGGCACCGGCGGCGGGGGCCTACGGCCGCAGCCGCACACTGTGGCTGCTGGACGCGGCGGCGGCCTCGAAGCTGCCGCGCGCCCTGTACCCGCCGGCGTCCGCGTAGCACGTCACGAAAAGGTCCGGGCGCGGACGGTCAGAGGACGATCTGGTCCGTTCCCTGCTCCAGCTTCGTGATCGCGGCCCGGCAGGCGCCGGCGAAGCGGTCGAAGACCTCGGTCGTGCTGCCGGCCCGGCCCGTACGGGTGTTGACCGTGAACATGGCAGCGCGCAGCTCCGTGGTGAGCTCCAGCTGACCGCCCATCGCGAGCATGGTGCGGTTGCACGGGTTGTCGGTGTTGACCCCGGCCAGGTCGGGCACCTCGTTGCCGTCCCGCCAGGCGATGCCGGCGGCGTCGAACTCGGCCTTGAGCAGGGTCTTGAAGCGGTTGTTCAGTCCCCCGACGACCACGGCCTGTGGGACGGTGCCCGCCTGCGCCGCCGTACAGCCGTGCAGGCTGAGGACGTTGAGGCTGCTCGCCGACATCGAGAGGGCGACGTGGTCGTCGCAGTTCTTGGCGGTGACGTGCAGGTCACGGTTGCCCGAGGAGCGCAGCCCCTCGAACATCCAGTAGTCGAACACCCCGTGGCCGTCGCCCAGCGGGGCGAGCGTGGCCGGGTGGTAGCCGGCTATGGCGAGGCAGAGTTCGGAGGTGCCGGTCTCGATACCGCCGCCGTGCATGGCCATGACGGTGGTCCGGTTGTACGGGTATCTCTGCGGGAGCGAGTGGTCGGCGTACTCGTGTCTCCGGTAGCGGCGGGCGAACTCGACGCCCTCCTGACCGGCGAGCTTCTTGTAGAGGTCCGTGTTGGAGGTGTAGATGTCCAGATCACCGGTGGCGTGGGCGGGGCCGGCGGTGAGCGAGCCGAGCAGCGGGCCGCTGACGGCGGCGGTGGCAAGGGCGGTGAGGACCGTACGACGGCTGGTGGGATTCATGATCAGCATCGTGGCGGACCTCGGCCCTTCTGAACAGCGGGCCTCCTGTGCCGTTGTCACCGACCGGGGTGTCCGGTGCGCTCCAGGAACGGCTCCAGCAGCCCCGGGACGGCGTCGGCGGCGAAGGCGAGGCCCTCGGACGCATCGGTGTCGTGCGCCGTGTAGGCGCCGCCTCCGGCGGCCGTCGTGGCGGTGACGCTCAGCAGCCCGGCCCGCCGCTGGAAGCAGGACTGCTTCACCGTCCAGCCGATCACACCCGCCCGTTGCAGAGCCGCCGTGGAACGCCGGACACTGCCGGAGCGGGTCACCAGGTAGCCGCCGCTGAGCGTGTGACCCAGCGAGCGGTACGCGTCGACGGCCAGGAGCACGGCGACGGGCACGAACACGGCCGTGCAGGCCAGCGCGGTCCACAGCAGTACGGGCGTCAGCAGGACGCCCAGGAGAACCTGCACCAGCACGGGCCCCAGGGCCACGGCCAGGGCGCGGCGCAGCCGCCGGCCGCGGGCCGCCCGTGGGTGCGCCGTGAGCGGAGCGCCCGTCGGGGTGGCTGTCTCGCGCAGCACCTCCGCGGCGATGGTGTCGGCAAGAGCGCGGGGCACGGCCGGCAACAGGGTGTCGTGGTCGGCGCTACGCTCCTCGTCCCTGGTCAGGCCGGTGGCGATCGCGTCGACCCGGGCGGCGCCCGCCAGCCGCACACCGAGGGGCTCCACCAGGTCCACCCCGCGCAGCCGCCGTTCCTCGACGGACAGGGAGCGCGAGGTGAACAGTCCGCGCCGCACCCGCAGGGTGCCGCCCGGTTCGCGCTCCAAGCGGTAGTTCCACCACATCTCGATCCACAGCCCGAGTGCTCCGATCACACCGGCGACCAGGGCCGCCACGACCAGGGCGACGATCGTCCAGACCAGCGGGGTGTCCCGGAAGCGGTCTGCGATCCAGTGGATCACCTCGGCCTGCGCCCCGACCCATTCGCTGATCTGCATCACACCGCCGGCCGCCGCTCCGCCCAGCATGGGTGCGACGAAGGAGACCGGGGCGTAGCGGATCCAGCGGACGTCGAGGGTGGCCAGCTCGCCCTCGCGGTGCGAGCCGGGGGCCGTGTCGGTCACACGGTCGAGGAGTTCGCGGCGCAGCCGCTCGCCCTCGGCCCTGCCGACCGGGTCGAGCTCCAGGGTGGACTCTCCGCCGGTGTGCTCGCCGGTGCCGATGCGGACCGAGACCAGCCCCAGGATCCGCAGCAGCGGGTGGGCGGTGAGGTCGACGCTCCGGATCCTCTCGCGGGCCAGCGAGCGGCGTTTCACCAGAAGGAGCCCGGTGTGCAGATCGACACGCTCGGTGCCGACCCGGTAGCGGGTGCGCCGCCACCGTACGTAGTCACCGGCGGCCGCGCAGCCGATCAGCAGGAGCGCTCCTGCCAGCCCCCAGCCGATGGCCCCCGCGTACCCGAGACGGCCGGACAGAGCGACCGTGACGGGGACGGCGGCGCCCGCCGCGACTCCCGCCGTGACCAGCGCGGTGACCAGAACCGTACGGGGATGGACCCGCCGCCAGTCGGCGCCGGTGTCGGCCGCCGTGCTCATGTGGCGTCCCCGGGCGTGTCCTGGGTTATGCGGGTCAGCCGCTCGGCGAGCTCGGCGGCGACCTCATGGGTCAGCCCCTCGATCTGTACGGCGCCCTTGGCGGAGGCGGTGGTGACGGTGACCGTGGCCAGCCCGAAGAGCTGTTCCAGCGGGCCCCGTACGGTGTCCACGGTCTGGATGCGGGACATCGGCGCGATCCGCCATTCCCGCAGGAAGACCCCGGTGCTCACGTAGACGGCCTCGTCGGTGACCTCCCAGCGGTGGGTGCGGAACCACCAGAAGGGGAAGAGGACGGCGCACAGCAGGCCGACGGCCGCGAGCACCGCGGCGGGCATCAGCAGCCAGAACCTGGCCGGAGCGATGAGCGCGCCCAGGATGCCCAGGACCGCCACCGGTGCCGCGGTCAGCAGCAGCCACTGGGCCCGCCACCAGCCGACGGCCCGTGGAGCCGGCGTGTTGCGCGGCGGCCTGAGCCGTATCGTCCCCTCCCCCGTGGTCATCGCTCAGCGACCCCGCAGCGAGCGGTACGTCGAGACGAGCGCGGCGGTGGAGCTGTCCAGCTGTTCGCCGCCGGTGCCCTCGGTCAGGACCGGCTCGATCTTCTTGGCGAGGACCTTGCCCAGCTCGACGCCCCACTGGTCGAAGGAGTCGATGTTCCAGACGGCACCCTGGACGAAGACCTTGTGCTCGTACAGCGCGATGAGCTGGCCGAGCACCGAGGGAGTGAGCCGCTCGGCGAGGATCGTGGTCGTCGGGTGGTTGCCGCGGAACGTCTTGTGCGGGACGAGCTCCTCCGCCGCGCCTTCCGCACGCACCTCGTCGGGCGTCTTGCCGAAGGCGAGTGCCTGCGTCTGGGCGAAGAAGTTGGCCATCAGCAGGTCGTGCTGGGCGATCAGCCCGGGCAGCAGGTCGTGGACCGGCGCGGCGAAGCCGATGAAGTCGGCCGGGATGACCTTCGTGCCCTGGTGGATCAGCTGGTAGTAGGCGTGCTGCCCGTTGGTGCCGGGGGTGCCCCAGACGACCGGTCCGGTCTGCCACTCGACCGGGTTGCCGTCCCTGTCGACGGACTTGCCGTTGGACTCCATGTCCAGCTGCTGCAAGTAGGCGGTGAACTTGGACAGATAGTGGCTGTACGGCAGGACCGCGTGGGACTGGGCGTCGAAGAACGCGCCGTACCAGACGCCCAGCAGGCCGAGCAGCAGCGGTGCGTTCTCCTCCGCGGGGGCGGTGCGGAAGTGCTCGTCGACGAGGTGGAAGCCGTCGAGCATCTCGCGGAACCGGTCCGGGCCGATGGCGATCATCAGCGAGAGGCCGATCGCCGAGTCGTAGGAGTAGCGGCCGCCGACCCAGTCCCAGAACTCGAACATGTTGGCCGTGTCGATGCCGAAGTCCGTGACCTTGTCGGCGTTGGTCGAGAGCGCCACAAAGTGCTTGGCGACGGCTTCCTGACCGGCCCTCAGCCCGGTGAGGAGCCAGTCACGGGCCGAGGTGGCGTTGGTGATGGTCTCGATCGTGGTGAAGGTCTTGGACGCGACGATGAACAGCGTCTCGGCCGGGTCCAGGTCGCGGACGGCCTCGTGGAGGTCGGCGCCGTCGACGTTCGACACGAAGCGGACGGTGAGCGAGCGGTCCGTGAAGGAGCGCAGCACCTCATAGGCCATGGCCGGTCCGAGGTCGGAGCCGCCGATGCCGATGTTCACGATGTTCTTCACCGGCTTACCGGTGTGACCGGTCCACTCCCCGGCCCTGACCCGGTCCGAGAAGGACGCCATCCTGTCGAGGACGGCGTGCACGGCCGGCACCACGTTCTCGCCGTCGACTTCGATCACGGCGTCGCGCGGGGCACGAAGCGCGGTGTGCAGGACGGCGCGGTCCTCGGTGGTGTTGATCTTCTCGCCGCGGAACATCGCGTCCCGCAGCCCGGCCACCCCGGTGGCGTCCGCGAGGTCACGCAGCAGACGGAGCGTCTCGTCGGTGACCAGGTGCTTGGAGTAGTCGATGTGGAGGTCGCCGACCCGGAGGGTGTACGCGGCCCCGCGGTCCGGCGCGTCCGCGAACAGCCGGCGCAGATGGGTGTCGCCGAACTCCTCACGGTGCTTGCCGAGAGCCGCCCACTCGGGCGTCTGATTGAGCTTGGTTCGGCTTTGTGCGTTCATCCCGGAAATCGCCCACTTCTACTCGTACCTGCAACCTTCCCCGCTGCCCCTCCAACCTAATTGATCTGGAGGGTGCGGCGGAGCAACGGCGGGCTACGGGGCGGCATACGGATTCCGGCCGGGCACCCAGGGGGTGGCCGGCCGGTGAACAACTTCTAGATCTCGCCGCGGAGTTTCGCGAGGGCTTCGGCGAGGATCGCCTCGCCGTCCGCGTCGCTGCGCCGCTCGCGTACGTACGCCAGGTGCGTCTTGTACGGCTCGGTGCGCGGCGGAGCCGGCGGGCTGTCCCGGTCCTGTCCGGCCGGGAAGCCGCAGCGCGGGCAGTCCCAGGTCTCCGGTACCTGCGCGTCATGGGCGAAGCTCGGCTGCGTCTCGTGCCCGTTCGAGCACCAGAAGGAGATGCGGAGGCGCGGCGCGGACTCGCCTCGCTCGGCCTCCCCCATCGGCCCCGCTCCGACCCGGCTTCCCCGGATCGCGTTGCCACTTGCCACGGTCGTAACTCCCTGCGTGATGGTGCTCGAAGATGCCCCAGTCTACGTAAGGCCCAACGCGCGTCCAGTGAAAGGAGTTACACCCTCACCGGGAATCGCGGACGACGGGTCAGCTGTCCAGCTTGATGAGCAGGGCGAGGACGACAATGCACGCGAACCAGCCCAGACCGACCACGACGGTGATGCGGTCGAGGTTCCGCTCGGCGACCGACGAGCCGCCCACGGACGACTGCATTCCACCACCGAACATGTCGGACAGGCCGCCGCCCTTTCCCTTGTGCATCAGCACCAGCAGCATCAGCAGCAGGCTGAAGACGATCAGGGCGATCTCGAACGCCAAAACCACGGCTGGTCCCTACTTTCCGGAATTCCTAGGACTGCATGTACGAACAGCGGGGGCCCGGGGGTATACCCCCCTCGGCCCCCGCAAGGGTACGACGGATCCGCGCTACCGCATACTCACTGGTCGCGGAAGCGGACGATCTTGACGAACTCGTCGGCGTCCAGTGCGGCGCCGCCGATGAGGGCACCGTCCACATCGGGCTGCGCCATGATGGCCGCCACATTGCCGGACTTCACCGAGCCGCCGTACTGGATACGGACGGCGTCGGCCAGCTCCTGCGAGTACAGCTCGGCGAGCCGGCGGCGGATCGCGCCGCAGACCTCCTGGGCGTCCTCGGGGGTGGCGACCTCGCCGGTCCCGATGGCCCAGACCGGCTCGTAGGCGATCACGATGGACTCGGCCTGCTCGGCAGGGATGTCCTTCAGCGCGCCGTCGAGCTGCACCAGCGTGTAGGACACCTGGTCACCGGCCTTGCGGATGTCCAGGCCCTCGCCGACACAGAGGATCGGGGTCAGGCCGTGCTTGTAGGCGGCCTTCACCTTGGCGTTGCAGATCTCGTCGTTCTCGCCGTGGTACTGGCGTCGCTCGCTGTGACCGACGGCGACGAAGGTGCACTTCAGCTTGGCGAGCATCGGGCCGGAGATCTCACCGGTGTACGCGCCGGAGTCATGCGCCGAGATGTCCTGGGCGCCGTACTTGATCTTCAGCTTGTCGCCGTCGACCAGCGTCTGCACGGAGCGCAGGTCGGTGAAGGGCGGCAGGACGGCGACCTCGACCGCGTCGTAGTCCTTGTCGGCCAGGGCGAAGGCGAGCTTCTGGACGTGGGCGATGGCCTCGAGGTGGTTGAGGTTCATCTTCCAGTTGCCCGCCATGAGCGGGGTGCGGGTGGTCATGAAAGGTCAGTCCTCCAGTGCGGCGAGGCCGGGAAGCGTCTTGCCCTCGAGGTATTCGAGGCTGGCGCCGCCACCGGTCGAGATGTGGCCGAATGCGTTCTCGTCGAAGCCCAGGATGCGGACGGCGGCCGCGGAGTCCCCGCCGCCGACGACGCTGAAGGCCTCGGAGTCGACGAGGGCCTGGGCGACCGCCCTGGTGCCCTCGGCGTAGTCGGGGTGCTCGAAGACGCCCATCGGACCGTTCCAGAAGACGGTGGCCGCGTCGGCGAGCTTCGAGGCGTAGAGCTTGTTGGTCTCCGGGCCGTTGTCCAGGCCCATCACACCGGCCGGGATGGCGTCCGTGGCAACCGTGCTGGGGTCGCTCGGGGCCTTGGTCTTGAGGTCCGGGAACTGCGCCGACACGACGACGTCGACGGGCAGCACGAACTCGACGCCCTTCTCCTCGGCACGCTTGAGGTAACCGAGCACAGCCGGAATCTGGTCCTCCTGGAGGAGGGAGCTGCCGACCTCGTGGCCCTGGGCCTTGAGGAAGGTGTAGGCCATGCCGCCGCCGATGAGGATGCGGTCGGCCTTCTCCAGGAGGTGGTCGATGACGCCGAGCTTGTCGGAGACCTTGGAGCCGCCGAGGACCACGGCGTAGGGGCGCGTGACGTCCTCGGTGAGCTTCTTGAGCACGCCGACCTCGGTGGCGATCAGGCTGCCGGCCGCGTGCGGCAGCCGGGCCGGGAGGTCGAAGACCGAGGCGTGCTTGCGGTGGACGGCGCCGAAGCCGTCACCCACGTACACATCGGCCAGCTCGGCGAGCTGGTCGGCGAAGGCACCGCGCTCGGCGTCGTCCTTGGACGTCTCACCGGCGTTGAAGCGGAGGTTCTCGATGACGGCCACCTGGCCGTCGGTGAGGGCGGCGACCGTCGCACGGGCGGACTCGCCGACGGTGTCGGTCGCGAAGGCGACCTCGGCACCGAGCAGCTCGCCCAGGCGCGCGGCGGCGGGCGCCAGCGAGAAGGCCGGGTCCGGGGCGCCCTTGGGGCGGCCGAGGTGCGAGGCGACGATGACCCGCGCACCTGCTGCGGCGAGCCCGGCGACCGTCGGCAGGACGGCGCGGATGCGGCCGTCGTCGGTGATCGTGGTGCCGTCCAGCGGCACGTTGAGGTCGGCGCGGACGAATACCCGCTTGCCCGCGACCCCTTCGGCGAGAAGTTCGTCGATCGTCTTCATCTGTTCCCATACTCCTTGGAAGGACTGATGAGCATGCGAGGGGGCTCGAACGGCGCCGCGTCGCGCCGTCCGAGCCCCTCACATCACACCTGGATGCCTGCCGATCCTAGGATCAGAGCTGGCCGCCGACGAAGACGGTCAGGTCGACGAGGCGGTTGGAGTAACCCCACTCGTTGTCGTACCAGCCGAGGATCTTCACCGAGTTGCCCTCCTGGACCATGGTCAGGGAGGAGTCGAAGGTGCAGGACGACGGGTCTCCGACGATGTCCGAGGACACGATCGGGTCCTCGGTGTAGGTCAGGAAGCCCTTGAGGTCGCCGTCGTCGGACGCCTTCTTGAACGCGGCGTTGACCTCGTCCTTGGTGACCTCGCGCTGCAGGGTCACGACGAGGTCGGTGGCGGAACCGGTCGGGACCGGGACGCGCATCGCGATGCCGTCGAGCTTGCCCTTGAGCTGCGGGAGGACCAGGGCGGTCGCCTTGGCGGCGCCCGTCGTGGTCGGGATGATGTTCTCGGCGGCGGCGCGGGCGCGGCGCAGGTCCGAGTGCGGGAAGTCCAGGATGCGCTGGTCGTTCGTGTACGCGTGGACCGTCGTCATCAGGCCCTTGACGATGCCGAAGTTCTCGTCGAGAACCTTGGCCATCGGCGCCACACAGTTGGTGGTGCAGGAGGCGTTGGAGATGACGTGGTGGTTGGCCGCGTCGTACTTGTCCTGGTTGACGCCCATCACGATCGTGATGTCCTCGTCCTTGGCCGGAGCCGAGATGAGGACCTTCTTGGCGCCACCGGCGATGTGCTTCGCGGCGTCGGCCTTCTTGGTGAAGATGCCGGTCGACTCGATGACGATGTCGACGCCCAGCTCACCCCAGGGGATGTCGGCCGGGTTGCGCTCGGAGAGCACCTTGATGGTGTGACCGTCGACGGTGATGGTGTCGGCGGTGTGGCTGACCTCTGCCTTGAGACGACCCAGAATGGTGTCGTACTTCAGCAGGTGAGCCGTGGTCGCAGTGTCACCCAGGTCGTTGACAGCCACGATCTCGATGTCCGCACCCTGCTCCAGCAGCGCGCGGAAGTAGTTACGACCGATGCGGCCAAAGCCGTTGATGCCTACGCGGATCGTCACGAACCGATCTCCTCGTTAGGAACGCCGGTTTCGATGCCGGCGAGTTTTATAGGGATGTCCCCGACCGCCTCCGACCCTACCTCTCCGAAGCCTCCGGAGTGACATCGAGAGCAGCGGTGCGAAGAGGGATCTCCTTACTCCCGAGTAGGAGTACGCGATTCCGGCCACGGACGGCAGTGGCGGGAACCGCCGCCTGCCGCACGGTCACGAAGCGTCAACACCCGCCGCAGCCGGTCCCCTTGCGGCGGGAGGGCGGGCGACGGCGGGCACCGGCACGGAATCACCGGGAGTCACTGACGTGGACTCAGCCGCGGCGGGCCCACCGGCAGCCGACGGCGACAAAGGGGCCCGGGGCGCACTTCCGGAATGCACCCGCCGACACTCTGCTCAATTGTGCGGAGTGGTACTCATTCGATGAAAGTACCGACCGCCTGCACACTTTCGGGGTACCCGGCCGGCGGAACTGCGGAAGTCGCCCGCTCAAACGTGCGGGGCAGTACTCATATCAATCGCACGGGGCGGCACTCACGCCATTCCGAAAATGCTCTCCGCCAAATTTCGGAATGGATCCCGCCCCCGCCCGGCCGGAAATAGCCGCCGGCATCCACCTGCCGGGGCCCCGGCCACCCCTTCCGGGTCCCGGCGCAGGACTGCCCCGGCCGCCCCAGGAGG
>NZ_JBHWZS010000175.1:0-17735 GCF_042728155.1 Streptomyces sp. NPDC060209 | reverse complement strand
CTTCCCGGGGGCCGGCGTCGTGCTGCCTCCGCTTGTGCGGAAACAGGGCCTCCCGCCCGGGCGCCCGGAAGAGGTGCCGGATACTGATCGCTCCTGTCCTCACCGAGATGGAGCGTGCCTGATGACCGACGATTCCCGTACAGGTCCGCCCAGTACAGGCGGAGAGCGAGAGACGCTCCGGGCCTTTCTCGACTACCACCGCGCCACTCTCGCCATGAAGTGCGAGGGCCTGGACGACGAACAGCTGCGGCAGCGGTCGATGTCCCCCTCGACGCTCTCCCTCCTCGGCCTGGTGCGCCACATGGCCGAGGTGGAACGCGCCTGGTTCCGGAGAGTGTTCGAGGACAACGAGGCGCCCATGGTCTGGTCGGACCGGATCGACTTCCAGGCGGCGTACGACGCGAGCGCCTCCACGCGGGCGGAGGCGTTCGGCGCCTGGGAGGCCGAGGTGGAGCACTCACGCCGCATCGAACGGCAGGCCGACTCCCTGGATCTGACCGGACTCCAGCCGCGCTGGGGGCAGGAGGTGTCGCTGCGGATGGTGATGGTGCATGTCCTGCTGGAGTACGGCCGCCACAACGGGCACGCGGACTTCCTCCGGGAGGGCGTCGACGGGACGGTGGGCGCGTGAGGCGCCGGGCGGCCCGTCCGGGCGGCCAGGGACGCCCGGGCCCCGTCCGCCGACGGGTCGTTGGTGTGCGGGGCCATGAAGTGGAGTGAGGTCGAGTACCTCGACTGTCTGCGGTCCGAGCGCCGTGGTTACGAGTGGGTGATGCGCCACCACGGCGGGCTGACGCCGGCGCAGGCCCGGCAGGCTGCCCTGGAGCGGTACCCCTACGAGCCGGACGACGCCCCCTTCCGCGGGCTCATCTTTCACGACGAGGCGTGGCACTGGGCGATGCTGGTGATCCACGGCGATCGGTACGTGCTGGAACATCCCGAACTCGCCCGTCCGTCGGCTGAGTACCGGGCTCTCGATTGAGCGTCGCGCGGAGGAGGGCGTTCCCTCCTCGGACAGGTGACGTCCTGGAGCGATCCCTCGCCGCCGTGTCCGCAAGGCACATGAGTCCTCCCGGGCGACGCACCAGGCGATCGCGATGCACCCGTCGTCGCCGATCACGGTGGAAGCGAGGTGGTCATCAGCAGGAGGCCCGGGACTCCGCGGGGATGCATCAACCTTGAAGAGTGGACGCAAAAAAGCGATGGATACCCGCATCCAGTCATCATCACTGTGAAATCATCTCGCACGCATCTTGTGGTGACGCTCCCGCGCGCCCTACCGTCACCTCACCTTCCGAGAGAAACGGGCATGCGATGTCACGTCACATCACGGTTGCCGCACTGACGGCCGCCGTTGTCGGACTGGGGGCGCTGACCGGCGCCCCCGCGGCGCAGGGCGCGGAGGGAGAACGGACCCCCGTGCCGTCGGTGACGCGCGCGGGTCTCGATCCCGCGCTGGTGGCGGGCCGTGGCGCCGAGGTCCCGTTCGCCGAGCAGGAGGCGGAGAACGCCACGACGAACGGCACCGTCATAGGCCCCGACCGCACCGCCTACACCCTGCCCGCGGAGGCCTCGGGCCGTAAGGCGGTCAGGCTGGTGCCGGGCGAGCACGTCGAGTTCACGCTGCCGGAGGCCGCCGACGCGATCACGGTGCGCTACAGCATTCCGGACGCCCCGCACGGGGGCGGCATCACCGCGCCGCTCGATGTCGCCGTCAACGGCAAGAAGCGATCGACCATGACGCTGACCTCGCAGTACTCCTGGCTGTACAACCAGTACCCGTTCACCAACGACCCCGGTGCGGGACTGCTCCAGCCCGGCTGGTGGATCACCGAATGCGTCTGCGTCCCGAGTGGGACGACGCCCGCCCCCGTGATCGCCAAGCCCTTCCGGCCGAACCACTTCTACGATGAGCAGCGCCTGCTGCTGGGCAAGAGATACCGCGCGGGTGACACCGTCCGTCTGACGGTTCCGGCCGGCAGCCGAGCCGCGTGGACCGTCATCGACCTGCTCGACTCCGAGCTCGCGGGTCTCCCGCACGTCGAGCTCCGGGCGGCGAACGCGCTGCTGTTCGGGGCCGACCCTTCGGGGCGCCGGGATTCCGCGGACGCGATGGACCGGGCGATCGCCTTCGCCAAGCGCAAGAACCTGCCGGTGTACGTCCCGCCGGGCACCTATCGGGTCAACCGGCACATCGTCGTCGACGACGTCACGATCAGGGGCGCCGGCAGCTGGTACACGAAGTTCAAGGGGCGGGAGGTCGCTCTCGACACCCCGGCGGCCGACGGCTCGGTCCACACGGGAGTCGGCTTCTACGGCAAGGACGCGGCGGACGGCGGCAGCCGCAACGTCCACCTGTCCGGCTTCGCCATCGAGGGGGACGTACGCGAGCGCATCGACACCGACCAGGTGAACGGCATCGGCGGGGCGATGAGCGACTCCTCCATCGAGGGTCTGCACATCCGCCACACCAAGGTCGGCATGTGGTTCGACGGCCCGATGTCGAACCTGAGGATCACGGACAACGTCATCGTCGACCAGATCGCCGACGCCATCAACTTCCATGGCGGAGTGACCGGCTCCGAGGTCTCCCACACCTTCGTCCGGAACTCCGGCGACGACGGCCTCGCGATGTGGTCCGAGAAGCGGGCCAACACGGGCAACACCTTCTCCCGCAACACCGTGCAGAGCCCGGTGCTCGCCAACGGCATCGCGGTCTACGGCGGTACGGACAACACCGTGTCCGGCAACCTGGTCGCCGATCCCGTCCGTGAGGGCAGCGGCCTGCACGTCGGTGCCCGCTTCGGCGCGGAGGCGTTCCGGGGGCGTCTCGATCTCACCGACAACACGACGGTCCGGGCCGGGACGTACGAACTGAACTGGAGGATCGGTCTGGGGGCCATCTGGTTCTTCGCCCTGGACCGGGACATCGACGCCGACATCCGGGTGACCGGGAACCACTTCCTCGACAACACCTACAACGCGATCATGCTTGTCACCGACTGGCCGGTGAAGGACACGTACAGGATCCGGGGCGTGCGCTTCAAGGACATCAGGGTGGACGGCACGGGGACGTCCGTGGTGAGTGCCCGCGCGGCGGGCTCGGCGACCTTCGAGAACGTGGACGCGCGCAACGTCGGGGCCGTGGGCGTCAACAACTGCGGATCCTTCAACTTCACCCCCGCCGGTTCGGAGTTCACCCTGGTCGACCTCGGTGGCAACGACGGCGGTGGTGCGGCGGGCGACTGGCTGGCGCCGTGGCTGCTGCCGAACACGATCACCTGCGACGACCGCCCGCCGGTGGTCGTGCCGCCCGCGCCGGGAGCCTGGTGACACAACGAGCCGCGGACAACGTCCGCGGTGCGTGAGTCGGGCCGGTACGGCGCGGGGAACGCGCTGTACCGGCCTGCTCGTACGCGGTGCCTGGGAATGGCGGGGAGGTAGGCGGCCCGTGGGTCATGTGGCGAACGCCGCATGCACGCACTTGCCTTCGGGCAGCGCCTCCGTGAAGACCTGGGCACCCAGGTCCTCGGCGATGTGCAGGCCCATGCCGCCGGTGCCGTCGCTCAGATCCGGGGTCCGTGGAGCCGGTGGGGCGCAGGAGCAGTCGCTCACCGCGATGTCCAGGGCGCCGGCCGAGGTGGTCAGGGTCAAGGTGCTGGGTCCGGGTGCGTGCCGGACGGCGTTCGTGACCAGCTCGGAGATGATCAGCAGGAAGTCGTCGCAACGGTCCTGGGCGAGGGAGGGCCAGGACCGGCGGAGGAAGCCGCCGGCCGCACGGCGGGCGTGCGAGGGCGCTTCGGGCCCGGAAGGCAGCGGGATCGAGAGCCGGCCGGCCGCGACGGGCGCCGGCGTGGGCGATGGCGGTGGTGCGGTCGTGGTGGTCATGACGCTGTCCAGGAGGACGCGGCGCCGCTGTGGGGCGCCGGACGGTGTGGTGCCTGAGTGACGACGGGGTCCCCGGGCGTCTGCCCGGGAACCCCGCGTCCGACCGGGATGACGGTTGCTCACTTGTGGCTGCAGGACCAGTGGCCCTTCACCCAGTGCGTGTCCCAGTGGCCGGGGACGTGGACGTTCTTCCAGTGGCCCTTTTGCGACGTGCGTTCGTGCTGCCAGTAGCCGGGGTGCCACTTGCCCTTGTGGTCCTTGTAACCGGGGTGCCAGGTCTTGTGGTCGGAGCGATGCTCCTTGATCCACTTCTTCTCCCAGTGCCCCTTGACCCACTTCTTCTCCCAGTGCCCCTTCTTCCAGGTGCAGTGGTCGTTGTGGGTCTGCTCGCCGGTGACGGACGTGGTCGCGGCCGTGGGTGCCGGGGCGGCGGTAGCTGTTCCTGTGGCGGCCAGGGCGCCACCACCGGCCAGCAGGCCGGCCGTGGCGGCTCCTGCGACCATGCGGCGGACGCGGACGGAAACGGTCATCGGGATCACCTCCCTTTCAGGGATCGGCCACTCGCCCCGACGGCGTACTCCCGCATTCAGTCCGGGACTTGGGTCCTGGGCTCACCGGATGCGGTACCGAGGTTGTGAGCGGCGTTACACAAGGGATTCGGAGACGCCCCGGGGAATGTTTGGGGTGAATCGGAAAAAAACCAGAAAGGTGTGTCAGGCCGAAAGACTCACCGCGCCCAGGGGGGTGGTGGTGGGCCGCGGGGAGCCTCCGGCGGGCTCGACGGACAGCGCTACCGCCGAGGCGTCGCCCAACGACCCCTTCAGCAGGGTCAGTCGGCGCCCGGGGTCCCCGCTGAGCAGCCCGGCCGGTACGGGAGTCCCGTCCTCCATGAACCAGGCCGCGTAGGTCCGGCCCTTCGGAAGCCGGGGGAGGCCGGAGACGGCGAGTGTGGCCGCGTTCTCACTCCGGGAGAAGGTGACGGAAGCCGTGGCGCCGTCGCTGAATTCCTGGCTGTCCAGGCGTACGTCGGGTGCCGTGAGCACCTTGGCCACGTTCTCCTCCCGCTGCTCGGCCCGGTGCGCCGCCGCTCTGGCGTCCGATGCCTCCCGGTGCTGCCACCCGGCGAGACCCAGGCAGACCAGGACGGCTGCCACCGAAGCGGCGAGTGCCATGCGGAGGGCCCTGGCCGGTCTGCGGGCCCCTGCCCTCGCTTCCGCTCGCGGGCGGGCTTCCTGCGGTGTGGAGGCCACCTTGCGCAGGACCTGCTCCCGCAGGGCGCCGGGTGGAGTCTGTGCCGTCGACCGCCCCAGCAGGGCGGCCGTGGCCTGCAGCTCCGCGACCTCCCGACGGCACGCCTCGCACTCCGCCAGATGAGCTTCGAACGCCCGGCGCTCGTCCTCGGGGAGGGCGTGCAGGACGTAGGCACCCGATGATTCGTGCGGATCCATGGCGGTCACGCCCCCACTCCCAGGCAGTCGCGGAGCCGGATCAGTCCGTCTCGCAGGCGGGTCTTGACCGTCCCCAGAGGCAGGGAGAGCGACTGGGCGATCTCCTTGTAGGTGAGTCCTCCGTAGTAGGCGAGGACGACGGCCTCGCGCTGGATGTCCGTGAGCCTGCGTACGCAGCGGCGGACCTGCTGCCACTCCATGCGGGTCTCCACCCGCTCGGTCACCTCGTCGAAGGGGGTGCCCGAGCCGAGCATCGCCGCCCTGTGCTCACGGTCCTGGCTCGCCTGCGACGCGCGCACCCGGTCGACGGCCCGCCGGTGGGCCAAGGTCATGATCCACGTCATCGCGCTGCCGCGGTCGGGCTTGAACCGCCCGGACGTGCGCCAGACCTCCAGGAGTACGTCCTGCATGACCTCCTCGGACTGCGCCTGGTCCCTCAGCACCCGGCGCACCAGCCCCATGACCGGGCCGCAGGTCACGTCGTACACCCCGGCGAAGGCCTCCCGGTCCCCCTCGCCGGCCGAGACCATCAGCTGGTCCAGGTCCGGCCGTTCCGACTGCTGCCGGACGTCCCCTCCGTGATCGACGGAATCCACCCGGAGTCCTCGCTGACTTGTCGACGTGGGGGCGCCGCTGTGCGGGCCCTTGCCGCGGTGCGGCGCGCGGGATCACGCGGCCGCAGGGCTGGGGGCCGCCCGCCGAATATAGGCATCGGGCAGCTGCCTGGGCCTCAGGTGCGCGGCCGAACGGTCATTACCGGCAGGTAGCCGAGAGGGCTCTCAGGTCCGGCTGGTGCCGGGCGCCGCCGTCCTGCCCCGCGCCCGGTCGGTCCGCTCCGATCGCGGGACGAGGCCCGCCCGGACGGTCGCCATCCGCTCGCGCACCCCATCGGTGGGGACGGTCCCGGGCGGGGGCGCGGGCACGCTCGTGCCCTCGCCCCGGCAGCCGCCGCAGAGCCCGCCGGGCAATGCCTCGGGGCTGCCCGGTGCGCGGCACTCGCCGCATTCCAGGGTGCGGAGTGTGACGGCCCGCGGGCCGGTGACGAGTCGTTCCGGAGGCAGCTTGTCGGTCAGGCGGCGCCTGACGAGGGAGGCGGCATGGTGCACGGTGGCGGGCAGCCCGTGGGTGAGCGCACGCAGGGTCTCGTCCTCCGTGGCGCCCCGCTCGAACCACTCGCTGACCTGCGGTTCCAGGCTCGCGCACTCCGCCGCCGAGAGGCTCAGCGCGGGCGCGACGCGGCCCAGGGCGGCCAGTAGGACGAAGGCCCTTGAGCGCGTGGGCCGTTGTGTCTCCTGCGGTACGTCGCCCCGGGTGAACGCCGACCACCAGTCGTCGTCGCGTGCGGTCCGGGAGAAGAACGTCCGGGTGACCCAGAGCATGACCTCGTCGGTGGCGACGCACTCACTGCCCCGGCGCAAGTGCCCAGCTGCCTGAAGCCTGTTGAGTGCGGTCCGCAGGGCGCACTGCCCGTACGGGAGCCACTTGGCCAATGTCTTCACGGAGATGTCGGAGCCGTCGGGCAGCCGGTCGATGTACGCCGCGACGGCGGCCTCGCGGGGCGGCAGGTGCGAGAAGTCGCCCTCACCGCGCGGGCGTTGGTCCGAGGCGGAGCGCTTGCCGTAACCGGGGTTCGCCATGGGGTGCGGAGGCGCGTAGGGGGTGCACGGGGCAGCACTAAGCTGGTCGACAGCCATCAGATCGGTTCCATTTCGTCGATCTCGTTGGTCAGACCCCTGTCCGGTGTTGGCGCACCGACGGGGGTCGTCTGTTGTCCGGCACGCTAGAGCGTCGCGACGTTGCGTGGCAAGTCGGTCACAAACGGTCAACTGGGCAGGTGGGGAGGGTGGGTGGGCGGGAACAGGCCCTCCATCCATTCCTCTGAAAGAGCGCTCGGAGTCCAGGGCTTGAGCCCCGGAGGGTCAACACCCGAGAACCGCGGCCCCGATCGGATGATCTCCGCCGCGCGGTCGGGCGTGGCGGGGCGCAAGATCGCCAGGATGACCGGTGACGGCGCCCTGACCAGCAGATCTCGGTGCAGGGGCACTCGCATGCCGTCGACCGATCCGAGCGGGGAGCGACCGTGGCGAACGAGCTGAAGTACGGCGACAAGATCCACCTGCAGAACGGCTACAACGGATGGGCGGGCGGCTATCTGGACACCAACGGCCACAGCAGCGACTCCGGCGGCAAGTACGCCGTCTCGACCGCCGAGTCCCCCACCCGCGGGGAGGGTACCGGCACCTGGGAGATCCTCTCGCCGACCGGCAAGGCCGCCGGTACCCCGGTGGTCAGCGGTGACGTGATCCAGCTGCGCAACCTCTACGGCGGTGACGGCGGTTACCTCGACACCAACGGCCACGCCTCCACGGACCAGCGCAACGCGGGCGCCAAGTTCAACGTCTCCACGTCCAAGGACCAGGACCGCGCGCCCGGCTCCGGCACCGGCCGCTGGCGCATCACCGCGCGGACGTCCACACCCGCCGACGGGAGCATCCGCCCCGGCGACGTCATCCACCTGTGGAACCTCTACGCCGACAACGGCGGCTTCCTGGAGACCAACGGCGGCGGCCCGGCCGGCGGCAAGTACGACGTCTGCACCAACGCCTACTCCAACCGCGCGGCGGACGTGGCCGACTGGAAGGCCCAGCGCCCGTAGCCGATCGGGAGCCCGACGGCTCGGTACGGGGCCTGCCGCGGCTGTTGGCGGGCCCCGTGTACCGCTCCGGGCCAGGACGCGACCGGTGCTCAGCGCGTCCGGATCGAGTGCTGTGTGCGCTCGTCGACAGCCCGCAGCTTGTCGGGGTTGGCGACATTGTGGATGGCGGAGATCCGCCCCTCGGCGTCGAAGTCGAAGGTGACCGTGGCGATCACGCGGTCCGGCGCGCTGAAGACCATGCCCGTCGCGCCGTTGATCTGGACCAGTTCGGCCTTCATGTCGGCCGGCTCGATGCCCTGGTACGAGACGGTCCCCATCGCCGCGAACCAGGCGGCCACCGTGGAAGCGCCCACGACCGGACGCAGGGCCTGGCGGACCTTGCCCCCGCCGTCGGTCCACAGGGTGACGTCCGGCGACAGCAGCTCCATCAGGGAGTTCATGTCCCCACCGGTTGCGGCGGTGAAGAACCGCTCCGTGGCGTCGCGCTGTTGCGTACGGTCCGCCGTGAAGCGCGGTCGCCGGGACGCCACGTGCTCGCGGGCGCGGTGCGCCGCCTGCCGCACGGCTGCTTCGGAGCGCTCCACCGCCTGCGCGATCTCGGCGTGGCTGAAGTCGAAGACCTCCTTCAGCACGAACACGGCGCGTTCCAGCGGACTCAGTGTCTCCAGCACCACCAGCATCGCCATCGACACGGACTCCGCGTCCAGGGCGGTCTCGGCGGCGTCCCCGCCGGTGAGGATGGGCTCGGGAAGCCACGGCCCCACGTAGACCTCGCGCTTGTGCCGGGTCGAGCGCAGGCGGTCCATCGCCAGATTCGACACGATCCGCACCAGGTACGCCTTGGGGTCGGCCACCTGTGAGCGGTCGGCGGCCGACCATTTGATCCAGGCGTCCTGCACCGCGTCCTCGGCATCGGCAGCGGTGCCGAGGATGCGGTAGCCCACGGAGAACAGCAGGCTGCGGTACTGCTGGAACAACTGCTGGTCGTCGTCCGCCCGGGTCATCGCGCCGCCCGGATCCGGGTGAAGCGGCCGCCCCGGGGCCAGAACGCTCCTGAGGCGGGCATCTTCTTCATGCGGCCGTAGGTCGGCCAGGGTGAAGCGGTCACGGCTTCCTTATACCTGGCTGCCGCGCGGCCTGTCAGGCAGATTCGCCTGGGGCTGTCGTCGGGCCGGGTGAACTGCACGACCGCGTCGTTCCTGCCCAGGCTCACCGGCGAGTGGTAGTAGCCGAAGCGGAAGGGCTTGGGCCGCTTGCCCTCCAGTGCGCGGACGATCGACACCGCGGCGTGCACCCCGGTCGGCATCCCGCTCTGGCAGGTGCCGTGCAGGACGCCGTAGCCCTGGCGGACGGCGGCCGCGTCGCCCACGGCGTACACGTCAGGGTGCGACTCCGACCGCAGCGCGGTGTCGGTGACTATGCGGCCGCGCTCGTCCACGGCGAGTCCGGCGGCGGCTGCCAGAGGTGACACCCGGGTGCCGCTCGTCCACAGGACGGCGTCCGCGGCGATGCTCCCCCCGCCCGCGAGCTCGACCGAACCGGGCAGCACCTTCACCACCTCCGCCCCGCTGCGCACCTGTACGCCCAGCCGGTCGAGCGCGGACCGCAGATATGCCCTGGCCTTCGGGTTCATGGAGTCGCCGGGTTCGTGCCGCCCCACCAGGACGACGTCCAGCCCGGGGTGCCGCTCGGCGATCTCCGCCGCCGACTCGATGCCCGTCAGTCCGCTGCCGGCGACGACCACGGTGCCGCTGCCGAGCCGCGCAAGCCGCCCGGCCAACGACTCCGCCTCCTCGGGGCCGTTCACGGTGTAGGCGTGTTCCTCGGCACCCGGAACCGCCGCCGTGTCGGCGACGCTGCCCAGCCCGTACACCAGCGTGTCGTAGCGCAGGACCCGGTCGTCGTCGATCCGCACGGTCTTCGCGTCCGTGTCCAGCGCCGTCACCCAGCCGCGCACGAATTCGGCCCCCGTGCCCTCCAGCATCTCCGGGATGCTCAGCTCGGCGAGCTCCTGGCCCGTCGCCGTCATGTGCAGCCGCAGCCGCTCGGTGAACCTGTCCTGGGCGTTCACGAGGGTGACGGTCAGACCCTTCTTCCGTCCCGCCCTCGCGGCCAGCTGGACGGCCGCCGCCATGCCCGCGTAACCCGCGCCCAGGACGACGACGTGGTGGTCGGCCGTCGCATCGGTCTCACGTGCGCTCATCGCTTCCGCCTTCTCTCGCTTCTTGATGACGCCCACGGGACGCAAGTTCTCCCTCGATCTGTGACACGGGAAAATGTGACCTGGGGCACATCGTGGCGGCGGTGTCCGCGTGGTCGCCTACACGGGGATCCGGTCGAGTCCCAGAGGTGCGGGAGGCGGCAGCGGCGCCGTCGCCCCGGCGCGGAAGGACTGGAGGAGGTAGGCGACCAGGCGCCTGGACGCGGCGGGAGCGTCGTCGCCCGCCCCGGCGGTGGCGCCGCAGTTGGCCAGCATCAGCAGCGTGATGTCGTGCACGTCGAAGTCCTGCCGCAGCTGCCCGCCGGCCTTGGCCCGCCGGATCAGCAGGGCCAGACCCTCCTCGGCGCGGGCGCGCTCCTGGGCGTATTCGGCGTGCTCGGGGAACTGGGAGAGGAACGCCTCGGTGAAGCCCCGCTCCCTCGCCTGCATCATGCAGACGTTCTCGACGACCGAGCAGAAGCCGCGCCACGGGTCCGGATCCGCCAGCCCTTCGTCGAGGACTGCGACGCAGTGGGCGAGTTGTTCGGCGAAGGCCTCGGACACCAGCGCGGCGCGCGTCGGGAACCGCCGGTAGAGCGTGGCGACCCCGACCTTCGCCCGCCGGGCGATCGCCGCCATGGGCACGTCGATCCCATGGAGCGCGTATGCCTCGCGGGCGGCGGCGAGGATGCGCTCACGGTTCTCCCGGGCGTCCGCGCGCAGGGTCTCGGGGGGTTTCTGAGAGGGCTGAGCAGGCATGTTTCTCACTTCGGTCCAAATGGAGGGTGCCGTCCACTTACCCGTCTAGCGTGGGACGTATGGACGATATGCGCGCAGCGCTCTACGACCGGTACGGGCCTCCCGAGGTGCTGTACGAGGGCCGGGTTCCCGTGCCGGAGCTCCAGCAGGGCGAGGTGCTGGTCCGTGTCCACGCGTCGAGCGTCAATGGAGGGGAACTGTACGGCCGGGCCGGACGCGTCCGCCTGGTGACGGGCCGCCGCTTCCCCCTGCGTACGGGGATGGACTTCGCCGGCGAGATCGCCCGGGTGGACGGTGCGGTGAAGGGGCTGCACGAGGGCGACCGGGTGTGGGGACTCCTGGGGCGCAGATTCGGCAGTGCCGCCGAGTACGTCGCGGTCCGGCCGCGCCAACTCTCCTACGCCCCCGGGAACATCACCCTCGTCGAGGCCGCGTCGCTGCCCGCCGGGACGACCGTCATCACCGCGCTGGAGACCAAGGCGCGACTGAAGGCGGGGGAGCGGCTGCTGGTGCGGGGCGGTGCTGGCGGAATGGGCAGCATCGCCGTCCAGCTCGGCAAGGCGCTGGGCGCGCATGTGACCGCGCTGGCCGGAGAGAAGAACCTCGACTTCGTCCGGCAGTTGGGGGCGGACGAGGCGTACAGCTACACGACGACGGGGCCGGGTGACCTGGGCTCCTTCGACGTCGTCCTGGACACGGTCGGCACCGAGCACCGGGCCTTCCGCCGGCTTCTGGCCCCCGGGGGCCGCATGGTCTCCATCGCCTTCGACATCGACCACCTGGGAGCGAGCCTCTCCTACCTGCTCGCCTCCACGGCCCACGGTCCGCGCCGGGTCCGCTTCTTCAGCGGCAACCCGAAGCACGACCTCTTCGCCCAGCTGGCCCGCCATGTGGAGAGCGGCGCGATCCGCCCCGTGGTGGACACCGTCCACCCGCTCTCCGAGATCGCCGCCGCGCACCGGGCGCTGGAGGCGGGAGGGGTGCGGGGCAAGCACGTGATCCAGGTGGTGTGACAGGCGTCCGGCCTCGGCCTCCGCCTTCTCTCACGCAGGCCGAGAAGGGCAGGTGACCTCCCAGGCCGCCTCGATCATCGGGAAGATCTCGTCCACCGCGGCTTCCGGATCGGCCGCATCACGGGCCAGCGAATAGGCGTCGATCACGAACCTCGCGATCGTCCGGCTCGCCGTTGTGGTCCGTGACAGGTCGGGATCGGCGGCGATGGCCGTTGCCAGCGTCTCCGCGTGGCGCAGTCTCATCGACTCCTCGTACTTCCGCAGGGCGGGTGATCCGTCGATCATGCGCCAGATCGGGGCGGCGCTGTCCGCCGTGCAATGTCTCACCAGGGCCTGGATCTCGCGGCGCAGCGCGGGCATGAGCGGCTCGTGCGGTGCCCGGCCGGTGACCGCCTGCGTGAGGCGTTGCTCGAAGTCCTCGTCCTGCTCGAACACCAGGGCCTCCTTGGAGGCGAAGTGCGAGAAGAGCGTGGTGACGGCCACGTCGGCCTCGGCGGCCACGTCACGGATGCCCACCGCGTCGTACCCGCGCTCCAGGAAGAGCCGCAGGGCGGCGTCAGCGATCTTCTGGCGGGTCACGGCTTTCTTGCGCTCACGGCGTCCGGGCGGCACGGTCATGGCCTCACGCTATCAGGTACGAAGCCGTAGCTGTTTCGAAACGCTAACCGTTAGTGTTACGGTCCACCGCATGAAGAAAGTGAGCTTCGCCGAGTTCGGCGGTCCGGACGTCCTGCAACTCATGGATGCCGAGGAACCCCACGCGGGCCCCGGCCAGGTACGCATCGCCGTGCGGGCGGCGGGCGTGAACCCCGTCGACTGGAGGGTCCGTGAAGGCCAGTTCCTGGAGGCCCATCCGCTCGAGTTGCCCGCCGGCGTCGGGCTGGACGCCTCCGGGGTGGTCGACGAGGTCGGCCAGGGCGTCGAAGGGGTCGAGGTCGGCGACCACGTGTTCGGCGAAGGGGCCGGCACCTATGCCGAGTTCGCCGTGCTGGGGGCATGGGCCCGTATGCCCGAGGGGCTGACCTTCGAAGAGGCGGCCGGGTATCCCTCCGTGGTGGAGACCGCGCTGCGCATCATCCGCGAGGTCGGTGTGCAGACCGGGCAGACGCTGCTGGTCAGCGGTGCCTCAGGGGGAGTCGGATCGGCGGTGCTGCAGATCGCCCGTGACCGCGGCATCACGGTGATCGGCACGGCCGGGGCCGCGAACCAGGACTACGTGCGGAGCCTGGGTGCCCTCGCCACCACGTACGGCGAGGGCTGGGCGGAACGGGTGCGGCGGCTCGGCCATGTCGACGCGGCCCTCGATCTGGCCGGTTCGGGCGTGATCCGCGAGCTCGTCGAGCTGACCGGGGACCCGCAGAGGGTGGTCACCATCGCCGATCTCGATGCGCCGGAGCTCGGTGTCCGCTTCTCCGGCGTGGCCGGGAGCGTGCCGGAAGCGCTCGCCGAGGCCGCCGGCCTCATCTCGCGGGGAAAGCTCCACATCCCGGTCGAGAAGTCGTACACGCTCGCCGAGGCCGCGGCGGCCCACATCGACAGCAAGGCCGGTCACACGCGCGGACGCCGGGTCATGGTCGTCTGAGCCGTTTCCTGCGCAGTTGCACGGCGCCTTCGTTGTCGGGTGTCGCGATGGTTCAGCCGGACAGCCCCTGGATCCTGTCGAGTTGGTCTGCGAGGTCTGCCAGGCCGTCGGCGTACAGGTCGAAC
The DNA here is from genome assembly GCF_042728155.1 of Streptomyces sp. NPDC060209. Lineage (NCBI taxonomy): Bacteria > Bacillati > Actinomycetota > Actinomycetes > Kitasatosporales > Streptomycetaceae > Streptomyces > Streptomyces sp. NPDC060209. The sequence goes on along the minus strand of NZ_JBHWZS010000175.1, from coordinate 4,064 downwards.
CGGTCCGACGAGGTGGGCGGGTCGCCGACGGGGCGGGCGACGTAGGCGGTGCGCAGGCCAAGGCTCTGCGCACCACGCAGGTCCCAGGCATGGGCGGCGACCATCAGGAGCCTCTCCGGCGGCCCACCGGAGGCCGCCACGGCAAGCTCGTAGACCGCCGGGCCCGGCTTGTAGGTCCGGGCGTCCTCGGCGGACAGGGCCTGGTGCCAGCGCAGTCCCGCATGGGCGTTGATTCCCAGCAGCGCCGTCCGGCCGGCGTTCGACAGCCCGATCAGCGGAAACCGTCCGGCGATCCGGGCGAGCCCTGCCACGGTGTCGGGCCACGGCGGGAGACGGCGCCCCGACAGGGCCAGCTCCGCCACGGCGGTCGGGTCGTCGACTCCCACGGCGTCGGCGACCAGCCCGGCTGCTTCCCGGTCGAGGACCTCGCTGGTGACGTAGGGCCGGCCGCCGTCGAGGACGCTCCGCGACTCGCGGTCGATGTGCTGCTGCCACAGCGTCAGGAGCCGCTCGGTCCTGGGATCGTCCAGCGACGGGTCGAGTGCACGGATTCCCGCGCGGATACCTGTGGGTTCGTCGACGAGCGTGCCGAGCACGTCGAACACGACGGCATCGATCTCCAGCTCTGACATGGCGGGGCCTCCTGGGCGGAACCGGGTCGTGGTGCGGACGGCTACAGGCGCTTGAGTTCGGTGATGAAGGTGGACCAGACGGCCGTCCGGAAGACGAGCGCCGGGCCGGCGGTCACCTTGGAGTCGCGGACGGGGACGAGGTCGGGGTGATCGGTGGCGACTTCCAGGCAGTCCCCGCCGTCCCCGCCGCTGTATGAGGATTTGTGCCAGGTCGCTGTGGCGAAGTCGTAGTCAGAGCCGCTGATCTTCATGGGCGTAATCCTCCGCGACGGACTCCATCAGGGCCAGGGATGCAGCTGGCCTCAGTGCCTCTGCCGCTACCAGGTCGTAAATCAGTTCGTGATGCCGGACGGTCGCGGGATCATCCTGCAACCGTCCCGTGCCGAGGCCCTGGAGGTAAGCAAGGCTCGGTGCATCCGGGAACGACATCAGCTTCAGGGAGCCTTGCAGCGCCATGTGAGCGCCGGCGGAGAAAGGTAGAACCTGCAAGATCACCCGGTGCTGATGAGCCAGGTCGAGCATGTGCCGCAACGCCTCGGCCATCACTTGGCGGCCGCCTGACTCGCGACGGAGTACGGCTTCGTCGAGAACCACCCACAACAGGGGTGTTGTTGGGTCCGACAGGATCTGCGCCCGCTCCAGTCTGGACGACACGAGCTGGTCGATCACATCCTCCGTGGCCGTCGGCTGGTACGCGCGGAACACCGCCCGCGCGTAGGCCTCCGTCTGCAGCAGTCCCGGGATGAGAAGCGGCGCGTACTCCTTGATGGCCGTAGCGACACGCTCCGCCTCCGCCGCCTCCGCGAAGTGATCCGGGTACTCCGACTGCTTCAGGGCCGCGCAGTTCCGTACGAAGAAGCCGTCCGCGCCCAGCGCCTCGTCGAGTCGCTGGGCCTGGTCCGCCTGCATCCGCCGCGTACCGGCCTCCAGCTGCCCGATGAAGGAGCCGCTGACGAACAGCGGGGTTCCCAGATCTTCCGCAGACAGGCCCGCCGACTCCCTCCGGTGGCGGAGTTCGGCCCCCAGGAGGGCCCGGGGAGAGGACGCGGGGTCGAGCTTCTTCGGTCCGGGCAAGGCGGCTCCCTGTGGCACACGTGCGGGTGTTGGAACTGCACCTCTTCCACGGTAGTGGCGAATTGGCCACGCTGAGTAGGCATAGCCACTACTCAGCGTGGAAATGGGGAAGATCATGATGACGGCTACGGAACGGCGCGAAGAGGCAGCGGGCAGAGTGCGGGCCGCGGAGGACGCGGTGGCTCGGCTGCGGGCAGGGTTCGCGGGGGTCGGCGTGAAACTGCCGTCGCTGCGGATCGACCCGGTGTCGTGCGCGGGGAACGAGCCGGCACCGCTCGTCGACCTCGGTCGGTGCTCGATCGAGATGGCGCTGCGGCTGAGTGTGCAGCTGGAAGCGGCGGCCGCTCATGACGGTTGAAGGACTGGAGCCGTGTAAGCCTGAGCCCGGAACGTTCGCGGTGGACGGCCGGGACGGCCGGGTGGGCCGGGTGATGGGCCGCGTCGGACCGTATGTGCAGTTGCGTCCGCCGGGTGGCGGCGCGGAGTGGGACTGTCCGCCGGAAGCCGTCCGGCCGGCCCCGCCGGGACTTGTGCTGCGGGCCCGGGTGACGGAGATCAACCGGGAGGGGCAGTTGCCGCGATGAGGGTGCGTCATCGGTGCTGCCCGCCGTGGGGCCGTGCCGTGGACGTCGGTGAAAACAATGTCGGGCTTCGGTGGGAGCGGCCCTTGGGGACTCGTCCGCCGCACCACGCGGACACGGTCCTACTGCTTGCCGGAGCCGACGGGGTCCACCACGACCTTCTCGTCGGCGCCGACCGGGCGGAGGTCGAGGGCGACCGACAGGGACTTGGAGTGGGTCTCGTTGGGCGGGGTGACCTCGATGGCGGAGACGAACACGCCGTCCTCGCCGGTGTCGTTCGACGGGTAGTGCAGGGTGAAGCGGGTCGTCTCGCCGGACTTGAGGGCGACGGCCGGGGCTGCGACATCGCTGCGCTCGGCACTGAGGGGGCCGGAGGCGTCCTGGGACCTCAGGTCGACGCCGGGGAAGCCCTTGAGGGTGCAGGCGTCGCTGGTGTTCTTGAGGCTGACGACGAGGTCGCCCTCGGCCATTCCGTGCGAGGTGCTGAAGTCGAGGTTCGCCGTCTTGCAGGGGCCGGTGTCGACCTGCCCCTTGCCGCTGCCCCGGGCGGAAGCCGTGGTGATCGAGTCGTCGCCGGCGGCCGTGGTGCTCTCGTCGGACGCGCCGCTGTCGGATGCGGTGCTGTCGGTGGAGTTCCCGGCCGAGGACGAGGAGGCGGCCCCGGAGTCGTTCGTGCTCGCGGCGGAATCCTCGTTCCCCTGGCAGGCAGTGAGCGAGAGGCCGGCGGCGAGGGCCAGGGCGGCGAAGGTGAGCTTCTTGGTGCGCATGGTGTTCTTTCCTCTTCGGTCGGTGCCGTCTGCTCGGCACTGGCGAGCGTTACTGATCATGAGGACCAGCCTCGACCCGTGTGCCGTTCCGTCCGACCGCCCGCTAATACATGCCTGTTACATGCGATTGCGCGGCTCGCTGGGGTGCCACCGCTTGGCGCGTACCGCCCGGGTGTGGAGATGTTCCCTGGTGCCCGTACCGCCGTTCGGCCCGGGAAGTGGGGCCTGAGAGCGATCTGAAGCGCCGCGCCGGTGGGCGCTGCCGTTCGCCGGATCGCCGGTTGCCCGAGCCCTCACCGTGGATCTCGACGACCGTCGGCCGCTGGGACAGACCCGTGACGGAGGGGCCCTTGACCGTCGGACCCGCTGTCCCCTGTCCCGAGTCCGGCGTGAGCAGTCGGGCATGCGGGGCCCCAACCGGGCCGGAGAGGCGTGGGCACAGACAGCGGGGCCGGCTCCGTATGAGGAGCCGACCCCGCCTCTGATCGTCGTGCGCAGGGATCACATGATCCGGTAGCTGTCGTAGTAGCCGCCGACCTGGGCGTGATAGCCCGGATCACCCGCGTGCTTGTGCTTGTCGAACTCCGGGGAGTCCTTGATCTGGTCCTTGGTCAGGTCGACGAACACCGTCCGGTGTTCCGTGTCGATCCCCTTGACCGTGCCTGCCGGAAGCAGGACGTCCTTGCCGAAGATCCAGACGCCGGTGTCCACGACCAGGTAGGCGGAGCCCACCTCGTCGGAGTGCTTGTCGACCTTGCCGATGCTTCCGTCCGTCGCCTCGACCGAGAATCCGGTCAGATCGGCGCCCGCGGTGTGACCGCTCGTAGGCTGGTAGCCCCACAGGTTGTCGCTCATAAATGGCTCCTTCCTCGACGGTTCATTCGGCACGGCGAATCCCATCGCGATGAGGATGAGTGCCGCTCAATATTTCGACTGCCCGCACTTTTGCGGCCCACACCCGGAGAATGTGGTGAACACGGAAAACGCGGGCGGCTCAAGACCCGAAGGTC